>CAZDJH010000556.1:0-2654 GCA_964505645.1 uncultured archaeon
TAACCTTAAGAAGGAGAATATTAATCTTGATCAAAATACTTTATAATTACAAAATGACAAATAAAAAGTACATATATCTCGGTTTAATGATTTTAGTAAGTATTATATTAGGGGGCTTTTTGGTTTTTTTATTTACTATTAATAACAAGAATGGAGATGAGTGCCCCTTAAATTTAATCGGTCAATATAATGACAACGGAAAAGCCAAAGATATTGTTGTCAAGAACAATATTGCCTATGTAGCGGATTCAAATTATGGATTAAGAATAATTAATATGTCTGATCCTGCAAATCCTACAGAAATAGGACATTTCAATGATGGAGGTTCCACAAGCAGCGTTTATCTGGAGAATGATCTTGCATATGTAACAGATTTGTTTGATGGTTTGGAGATAATTAATATATCCGATCCTGTTAACCCATGTGAAATTGGACAATTTAATAGTAGTGGAACCCCTAAAGATGTTTTTATTGAGGGGAATTTTGCTTATATGGCTGACGGAATGAACGGTTTGGAAATTATAAATATTGAAAATCCAAAAAACCCTTCAAAAGTGGGAAGCTTTGATGGAAATCCCCATAATGACTATGGGGCATATGGAATTTATGTTGTGAAGGGACTCGCTTACGTATTAGAGATGATTGATGGAAAGAGTGGCGATAAGATATATATTGTAGATATTTCAAATCCAACCAATCCCACCGAAGTTGGACAGTTCAATAATGGTAGCTGGGGCTATGATATATATGTAGAGAAAGGAATGGCTTATGTTGCCGATGGAGGTGAGGGTTTGGAAATTTTCAATGTTTCGGATCCAACCAATCCTGTCGAGCTCGGACAAATCAATGATTGGCCTGTTCAAGCAATATATAAACAAAATAACATAACTTATTTAACGGATGGTACTGGCTTAGATTCAATTAATGTATCAGACCCAACGAACCCCACGAAAATTGGTCGATTCGACCATAACCAAGATGCAAGCTATACCGGAGGGGCTTACGGTATAGATGTAAAGGGAGATTTTGCCTATGTTGCGGATATTGATAACGGTGTTGAAGTTTTTAATATATCCGATCCCACTAATATCACATTATTGGGGCACTTTTTAGACGGGGGGATTTCTGAAAATGTGTATGTAGATAATAATATTGCCTATGTTGCTGATGGTGTAAATGGCTTGGAAATTATCAATGTATCGGATCCAGCTCATCCTATTGAACTTGGACAGTTTTACGACGGGGAAGAAGCATTTGATGTTTATGTGAGAGAAGATCTTGCTTATGTTGCCGATGATGATGATGGATTAGAGATTATTAACGTGTCGGATCCGGCGAATCCCTATGAGATCGGACAGTATTATGACGGAGGATCGGCTCGTGACCTCTATATAGATGGAAACATCGCTTATGTTGCTGATTATACAGACGGTCTGGAAATTCTTAATGTGTCGGATCCCACAAATATTACGGAACTTGGACAATTCCATGATAGTGGGGATGCATACGGAGTCGCGGATGGTCTATGCATAAAAGGAGAGCTGGCATATATTGCTGACGAATATGATGGATTGGAAATTCTCAATGTATCAGAACCCACAAATATTACGGAACTCGGGCAGTTTGATGACGGAGGAGGATCTATAGATGTCGATGTCAAGGAGAATATTGCGTATGTTGTGGACCAAGATGATGGAATAGAGATTATTGATGTGTCGGATCCCCAGAATCCGGTTGAGATCGGCCAAATTAGCGAAATAAGGAGGGCCCGAGATATCGTTATCAATGGTACTCGCGCATACATTGCTAATGGTGGTGGCGGCGGTGTGGTGATTATTGATATTTCAGATCCAGAAAACCCATCTGAGTTGCGAACTTTTTGTGATAACGTTGTTGGACAACCCTCCTCTTATAAGAACGGATTATTCTTAGGTAATAATATTATTTATGTTGCCGATGGGAGAGATGGCTTGCAACTACTTGATATGGGGTATGATATAGACTCTGATGACCATCCGGAGGAGACTGACGGTGATAAGGAAATCCCGGGATACAAACTTCTAATCCTACCTACTACAGTTATCACGATGCTTGCCTTAGCATTTAAAACCAGCGATTGATATTATAGGTTTAGATTAATTTTATGGGTTACAATGCACAAGCTTTTCTGTGACCCATAAATTTAAAAGCTTTATATTTATTTCATAAATGATACATATAATCTATTAGTAGATTACTTATATTTCTTATTAATACCCCTCAGAACTATAGGATATTTTTATATTTAAATAATCTTCATTATAGTGAATATATTTAAATAGTTAAATTAATACTTTTATTAAAGAGAAAGAATTATTTAATATTGAAATAATATATTCGTTATAACGAATATAGTTATAAAGAAAAAAAATTAAAAATGAGATAAAATGAAGAGAAAACCAATTCAAATTATGGCTGGATTAATTAATGCATTAAATCCACTTAGTAAAACTCAGAACTATTCAATTAACCAATTACATGAAGAAACTAATTATCATTGGAATACTGTAAATGATTATATTAAATTAATTAATTTAGTAAAGAATTTTGCCCCTGACTTGAAAATTGATGCTAAAACAAATGAAATTAAAATTAAGAAGCAGCCACCTTACTTT
>CAZDJH010000557.1:0-2644 GCA_964505645.1 uncultured archaeon
ATAAATATAAAATAAAAGAATTTTAATAAAAGTTTTTTCATTATTGAATATTAATATAGAATGTTGAATTTAGAAAATGAAGCTTAATAAAAGGGATATTAAGGGCATTTTAAGTTCGATTGATCTACTCCTCGATATGAAGACGTATATCCGAAGCGCTACTCCAACCTATGAATTAACGCCCCCTTCGAATGCGGAATTCTTGCAATTATTGCAAGCATTACAGAAAAGCCTCACCCCCCTCTTCTCGAAATATTTACAAGGTGGGGAGGTTTTAGAGTCGGAATCTCCGAAAAAGGAGCAAAAAGAGAAGGTAATTGATGTGATGAGTAAAGGAAATATCGCCTTAATTTCTTCGAATTCTGCGAAAAATATCCTAAAGGAGTGGGGGATAGATCCGAGGAACCTAATCGTAATAGGGGGTCCATTATTCCCGGAGGATTATCAGAAAGTCAATCCCACTATACCCGAAAATGCGCTGAAGGGAATACAAAAGAAATGTAAGGGGGTCATGGATTCCATCAAGGGTAAAAATTGGGACGATAAGGATTTATATTTCCTCTATGAGACGGAAAATATCGCCGATACTTATACCTATGAAAAGCTAGATCGAGTTAATGATTTAATTGGGAAAAAGGTCAAGGTGATAAAAATTTCTTCATGGGATAATTTCTAAGATGTGATGCGCTTGACTATTAGTTCAATCCTAATTCTTTTACAGCCTTTTTTAAATCTATGATAAAGTTCTCAAGATGATCTTTCTCTACATGTGGCATCACTACTACCCGTATTAGGTTGAACTCCTCAAACTTACCTAGCATCCAATCGCTTTTACGTAATTCCCCGTCTAACTCGCAGATTGAATCCCCGTTTTCTGTTGTTATACCTAAAATATTCATGGAAGGTTCAGCAGCTAACTGAATGCCGTCTATATTTCGTATCTGTGCAGCAAGGAATTTTGTATTTTTCATACACTTTTTAACAATGGTTCTAAATCCTTTTCGTCCTAAATAGTGCATAAGAGCCCAAAAAGCAACCACTGTTCCTCCGGGCCGCGTTCCCACTATGTGGAGATGTTTGAAATTCCCTCCGGCTAAATAGGGGATTTCAAATCCCAATTTCTGAATGATCTTTTCGCTTTTTATGAATAATCCTCCTGAAGGAATGACATTTAATCCCATTTTATGCGGATCTGCGGTAATTGAATCGACTTGTTCCACACTAAAATCCCATTTGGGTCGCGTATATCCCAATTCAGTGAGGAACGGAAGAACGAAGCCTCCGAAAGCAGCATCTACATGGAGGAAAATATCTCTATTCTCAATTATCTCCCCTATCTGTTCAATTGGGTCTACAAGCCCTAACGAGGTGGTCCCCGCAATTCCTAAAACTCCGCAGGTGTTTTCATTAATTAATGATTCGAAATGGTCTAGATCTAATTCAAAGTTTTTCTTTAACCTCGCCTTTCGCAATTTTATCCCTAAAAGATCAGAAGATTTATCAAAAGACATATGGGCGGAGACCGGAACGACGACTTCGGGATGTTTAATATCGGGTCTTCGATCTCTTGCGATTCTCATTGCAATTAAATTGGCTTCCGAACCACCAGTTGTAAATGAGCCGGCAATTCCGCTTCCCCCAAAGAGGTTCCCAATTTCGGCTATGGTTTCATCTTCCAATTTAGATGTTTCGGGGAATAATCCGGGGTCACCTAAATTCTTTTGTATATATTTACAGTATATTGCTTTTCCGAATTCATGAGGTGTAGTACACATTGATCCAAGGATGCTCCCAGAACTATACTTGTAATCTTTAGCTAATTTTTTATCTAAGATCTTAATAATTTCTTCTTTCGTCAACCCATCATCTTCAAACATTATTATTCTGAAAATTAATAAAACTTAAAATGTTTTCCATTAAACACGAATTTAAGGGAAAGTTAAGGGATCGAATTCACTAGCTCGATGGGTTCCCGGCTTAAAATGATTTAATAGTGCTGAATTTAAAGCCTTAAATAACTTAAAAAGGTTTCCATCAAATCAAAGCGGCTCCTATGATATAAAGAATCATCCTCAAAAGGTTAACCGAAAAGAAGTCATAGGTAATCTCTCTATTTTAAATAGCGTTCTTCATCTCTTTCTGTAAACTTTTTCAATGTTTTCTCCAATTCAGAATTCAAATCTATTTTATAATAGTTTGCTAGACAAATTAACGCAAAGAAGACATCTGAGATCTCTTCATCAATATTAAGAGTTCTATCATTCGATTTTTTAGGCTTATATCCTTGTTGATAATTTATTTCGCGTGCTAACTCCCCAACCTCCTCGATTAACGCAGCAAGCATGGATAAGGGGTCCCAATATCCCCCTCCATATGTATGTATCCATTCATCTACTTTTTTTTGAATCGAAGAAAGAATGGTTTTTTTATCCATAGAATGTATAAGAGGATTTTTATATTAAATTTTATAGCAAGTAATTAATTTCTATTTAATATTGATTTTTCTCATATAATAAATTAAATTCTTGAGTTACTAAGTTATTGAATCGCTTTTATTCTTTGTGCTTTTCATGACGAAATTTTATCTAGTATAATAAATTAAATTCTTGAGTTACTAAGTTATTGAATCGCTTTTATTCTTTGT
>CAZDJH010000558.1:0-2641 GCA_964505645.1 uncultured archaeon
TATGCGAATCATCTAACCCCTAACGGAGTGAGTTTTCTCGCATTAAAAATAATAACTATATTGGTTATAAGAATTTTAAAACACTTTTCAGTTGAGAAAATATTTAATTTTAGGGATTATCTTTTTAAATATTAGCTGGTTTTGCGTGACTGGGGTTTTAAGAGATGTTTTATCCGGATTTGACTTATAGATTAAAATATATACATTTAAATGGGTTAGTTTTTATTTTTTAATTAAGTATTTGTATTTGTTTCTAAATGTTTTATTTTTTATAACCCCAAATTTTAACTAAAAAACATAATTTATCCAATTGAACAGAAATTAATTACTCAAGAAAATGACAAAGAAAAAGTACGTATGGACGATAAAGCTCGATTGGCTTAATATCCTAAAGATGCTCGGGCTAAGCTCAATAGAACAGATTCCTGAGTATAAGCGGGAACGTGCCATCAAAAACCTCGCAAAAATGTTTACTCCAGAAGAACTTTTAGGGGCAAGCCCAGAAGAACTCGATGAACTTGTGGCAGGAGAGCTGAAGGATTTAATGAAAAAGGAACTCAGAGAAAAGGAGAGAAAGGAGTCGGAATTACGTGAAAAGTTCAAAAAGAATATGATCCCCCTAAAGAAAGGCGGTATTATTCGGATTAACCCAAACGATTTAAAAGACCTCGATGTGGATGGAAACCCAGAAGACATTCTTAAATACCTCTATAAAAAGATTTTTGGAGATAAAAGCGATGATCACGATGAAGACGATAAAGTCGATGAGGATAGGACGGGATATTATATTTAAATTCCGCCCCAAATAATACTCTAGTTTTCTTATTTATTTTATACTTGTCTGAAGAAAATAGAAGGCTTTTATATTAAATATACCTTTTAATTCCCTATAAATAATCATATACTATATAATAACTATATGACATATAGTCATTTCCTTCTGATTTCTTTTTGAAATGAACTCACCATCAGAAATTACAAATTAAGTCGCGGGAAGAGATTTTAGAATAAAATACTTTTTAAACTATCACAAACTGGCGTTTAAAAATCATGTTTTGCTCTATTAAAAAAAATTAAAAAAAATTAAAAAAAATTAAAAAAACAGAATGGAAACAATTATTTCTTCTTCCTTCGTTTCTTCTTCGAGTCGATTCTCTTTATTATCAAGGATTCGGCGTGGACCTTGCAGTTTTTAAGGATGATTCTGAATCCACCGCCACCTCCAACCCCTGGTACCGTCATTTGCTGAGTTCCCATGGGGATCATGGCGCCTTCTTCCTCATATTCCTCGTATTCTTCCTCCTCTTCCTCCCACGTCTCTACGATGGGGTGTTTCTTCTCTTCTAACCATTCTTTCAGCTCGTTTATGTCGGATACATCCTTTTCGGTGGCGATCATGTCTCGCTGGTCTTCGGGAATGAATTCCAATACTCGCTCCTTTAAGCCACTATTCATCCAGACCGTAACATCTAATCCATGATCAAATCCATCTTGCAAGGCATCATATCGCTGAAATTTGGGGCTCGAAATGTATTGCAGTGAGATCCCGTTAAATCCGGGCATCTGTTTCCCACCACCCGTCTGGTTGGCCATCGTTGAGAACGCCAATCCATTGATCGCTTTATAATCTGCATTACGATCGATGATTCCGTGCGCGTTTACTTCAGGAATGTAGAAGTCGATCGCTTCGAAGCATCCGCAGCTGGTGTGGGGCCATTCCATACCCGAATATAAGAATACTTTATCCACTTCACCTAACGAGCGTTTTTTAGTAATCTCGTTCACACCTGTATATTCGCCCGCATCCTTATTTAAACATTCACCAGGCTCTACGGCGTAAATTGGACCTTTTGGATCGACTTTTGCGGCGGCTCTAGCATCAAACCAGTTGATCGAACCGCATAAACTCGTTCTATCGGGGGTAATTGTGCAGACATGTGTCGGCGCAAAACTCTGGCAGAGTACACACCCATAAAACATATCAACATCCGAATCATGTAATCCTCGTGCTCTCTCGTCCCTCTTCTCATAGGCAGACATTGCCATCTCGTATGGCTCTAGAATGGACTCTTTATCGGTGTAAAACGATACCTGGCATTTCTCGATGATCGGGAGTTCTGCCTTAAAGAGCCGAATTAAAATAGTTCCCATCTGTTCGAAGGAGTTAAAACCCTTCTCAATGGCTTTCTTGGATACACGCATCCAGTTTGTATATCGCTGATTGAGATGCATTACACCATTGATGAAGTTGCAGAATTCGTGTATTCGGCGCTCAAAGACCGCCTCTAAATCCACCTCTAACTCCTCACCAGAACATTCCACCACAATACCGATGGGATGGCGTGAACCCTCTTCCATGTCCTTTAAATCGGGACCCGTTAAATTGACCTTTCCGTCCTCAATCTCACCTGCGTCTCGCACCTTTACGAGCTCGAAGTGCTTCTCGATCTTGGGTCCGCCCAGTTCGACATACATCTGCTTTGATCGGATTCGCTCCCCTTCGTAGACGGGCCCTACGTCTACGGGCATGTCAGAAAAACTCATATTCTATCATTACCTCATTCGTTTTTATTTTTATTAATTATATTTTATTTTTATTAATTATATTTTTTTTTTATTACTTTTATACCTTTGAGATTTT
>CAZDJH010000559.1:0-2634 GCA_964505645.1 uncultured archaeon
TTCTTAGTCTGTGTTGTATTTGCTATTATTCTATATCTACTTCAATTTTCTGAGGGTGCTATGTTAGCTTTCGCAGGAGGCTTTCTAGCCTCAACCTTCTTGTGGGTAATTCTATCGAACCAAATTGTGGAAAGTCTCTATAGGGCGGAGAGGAACATCTCGTTAAGAAAGGAAAATATACTACTAATTGGAATCAGTGGTATTATTTTTATTTGTCTTCTATCGATCTTCATGATTGGTGATTCTGTCGCATGGTGGAGAGTGCGTGTAAACCAGCGCTCCTATGATTTTGGTTCTTTTGTCATCCCAAGAGCGCTTTTTACAGTGTTATCCGCGTTTCTTTCTTCAATTCTATTGCTTTCCTGGTCAACCTTGCGCGAAGTAAAAAAGAATGTAGAAGATTTTAACACAGCAGAAAATTTCAATGATAATCCACAGTTTATTATAGAAAGACGAGAAAAATCTATTTCAAAAACAATTGGGAATGTGGGCAAGAAAGGAATTATTTTTATTGCCGCAATTGGGATTGCTATAATATTTGCGAGTGATCTTAGTGAATATGCGACCCAAGGCGTGTTAATCATCATTCCCTTTGCTATTGGAGCAATTATTGCCCTTTTCGTTGGTACATTCTTTCAAAAGGAAGCCATTGAGGAAGCGGATCTTTTCATCTATGATAATTTCATTTATTGTTCCAAATGCGGGAAAGAAACGCCTCTTAGCAGCAATTACTGTCAAAACTGCGGAAAACAATTAATTATAGGAAAGAAACTTGAAGATGGTGTGGAATGCGGTGAATGTAGTAATATTAATACCGTAAATTCAAAGTATTGTCATCAGTGTGGAAAGAGATTAAAAACCACGAAAAGCAAGAAAAAACGCAAATAATCAACCTACTTTAACTTCCTTTTTTTTATTTTACTTTCATTTTATTTTACTTTCATTTTATTATAACTAATTCATAGTTTAATACACAAATTGGTTTTGCTTTTATAGGTGAAAGATAATCTGTCCTCAATAGGACGGTCTCGCCCAGGTATATATTATTTTGTGTTAAAAGATCAATAAGTATAGATATAAAAAAATAAGGGCTATTTTAATAACTCATCCGCCGACCGGAAGTTCGGATGTTCTCTCCTCTTAAATCTTACCCTTGAGTTTTGATAAGTCTCGGGGTCTAATTCCTCTATAAACTCCGAATGTTTTGCTGTTCTGTAACCATCCCACGACTGAACAAGTGCAGGGGCGATCAGATATAATTGGTCTTTAGCTCTGGTGATGGCAACATAAAAGACTCTACGCTCCTCTTCAATGGATTCTTGATCGTTGGAAACCCGGTAAGATGGAAAATAACCTTCGCAAAGCATAGGAATAAATATTACCCGCCATTCCAAGCCTTTAGCCCTATGGATTGTGGAAAGTACTAATGGTTTTTCATTTTCAGATTGGTTTCCGGCCTTTACCGACTTAGAACCAATACTATTTTTATTTAAACTTAATGTCTCCAGAAACCTACGTATGGTAGAGTATTTTTGGGCGTATATCGCCAGTTCTTCGAGGTCGTCCAATCGATCTTGCGCATCTTCATACCTAGTTTTGACATAATCCTTAAGAAGTTTCGAAATCACTTGGAGAAGCTCCGCTGGGCTATCATCTTGAGAAAAGCCCGCAAGCGGTTTTAGATGTTTAATCAAATTGGCACTTCCTTTCGATGGGATCCGAGAACCTTTCATTTTCACTTTGAAAAAGCTTTTTTGTAATACCGTTTCCAGTGGATTATCCATTTGAGAAATCTCACGAAATATCTTTCCCCCAGAAGTAGAACCCAATCCTTGGATAATGTCAAAGATTCTAGTCCAAGCAATCTCATCATAGGGATTCTCAATTATACGCATATGGGCTAGCGCATCCTTTATATGAGCTTTCTCGAAAAACGCCACTCCTGCCCTAACTACATACGGTATATTTTTTGCTTGAAGCTCTTGCTCAATTTTAATTGAATGACGACTCGCACGGAATAATACACCCATTTCGCTTAGTTCAAATCCCTCTGATCTTAATTTTAGTACTTGGTTGGCGATAAATTTCGCTTGCTCCTCATCTTCGGTAACATTTACCAGAAAAGGTTTTATTCCTTCTTTTCGTGTCGGTTTCATCTCTTTAAAGTGTTGAAATTCATTTTGCTGTATTGAGTTATTCGCCAAATCTAGAATCTCGGGAACACTTCGATAGTTATAAGTTATTTTGTATTTTTTGCAATTCTTGTATTTTTCCTCAAAGGTTAAAATATTTTTAAAGTTCGCTCCACGAAAGGCATAGATACTCTGGGCATCGTCTCCTACAACCATTACATTCCTATTGGGATTCAATTTTGCAATCTTATAGATGATCTCGTCTTGGATGTGATTGGTATCTTGGTATTCATCCACCAGAATATACTTAATTTTTCGGGCAATCATTCGAGCTACTGTTTTTTCCTCTAACAAACGATTCCAATATACTAATAAATCATCAAAATCCAATAATCCATCTTCTTCTTTTTTCTTCTTATATCTCTTATAGACCTCTTTTAATTTCTTTTCGAACTTCTCATCATTAAACTCCTCATATTTCCATGCAAGCACTTCCCGAATT
>CAZDJH010000560.1:0-2629 GCA_964505645.1 uncultured archaeon
ATTGTTGACTGAATAAGCGGCGATCATGACAAAGAGGGCGTAGAGCTTTTCCGGACTTGATATTTATCTTGAAGAGAAAATTTGGGAGGCTTCGGATTAACCAGATCTCCCCCGCAGTAAATGCATTTGGATTGGGGGTTTTTCAGACAATATCTTCCACATTCCTTGCATTTTTTCAGGTATCGAGTCATAGATAATAATCAGTTATCCTTTTCTCTATCATTCTATATTATTTCCTCTGGAAATCAAGGGAACCATCATATTCTGCCACCTTATTTTCTACCACTTCAAGCGCATCAGATAAGATTTTCTCAGCGTCCAAGTAATCCTTAGAGGTAATTTCCACTCGGTAAAAGGGAGCAGCAATGTAAGAGATTTCTAGATTCCGGGTTCTCTTAGGGTTCTCTAATACATTCTGCGCTTCCTTAAGCGTTTCTTTTATTAAATCAACCCCATTCCCTTGAATATATCTAAGTTTTAATTTTCCTGTGATTTTCACTACGGAAATCTCTACATTCTCATCGATAATTTCTAGGAACCTTTTCTTTACTTCTTGAGGTATTTCTGTAAGATTATCCAAGATTTCCCCTCCATTCTCTTTTAGTTCTTCGACAATTTCTTGGTAATTCTCATTAAAATACCTAATAATCGGAAATCCAATTTTAACGTAGGCTTCAATTAAGGTCATATCGTCGTATTCATCGGCTAAAAATTGTAATAAATTTTCAAGCTTCACCGAATATTTCCAATCCTTCATCTTACTTTTACGCTGAGCAGTATTGGTTCGGCGAAGGGAAAGGTCTACGTGACCCTTTCTATTATCCACCCTAATAACCCTTAATACTACTCGCTGCCCCTCGCGTAAGAAATTTCGAATACTCTTTACCCATCTACTACTGATTTCTGAGATATGGAGCATTCCTCTGGCGTTTCTTTCGGATGGCAAGCCCTCATAATCTATAAGATCCAAATAAACGTATTGATTTCGTATATCTGCTACACGGGCGACAACGAAGTCGCCTTCTTGGGGAAATCTATTGTAATGTTTCGGCATTTTTAGGACTCAAACTTTTCCTTTTATTTTTTTTTATTTACTCTGCTTCTATAAAAGGATTCATAATTTTTTATCTTTATTCTTATTAGAAGATTTTTCCTTTTCTATTTTAATCTCATTATTACAATCTTACATCACTTATATTATAAATTATAATCTATATTTTTCAGAAATAGTACTCAGACTTATCCCAGAGAATAATGAACTTATTTTTTGTATCGCACGTCAATCTTTTTCCATGAAGTGAAAGCAAAATCCATCGAGGGGGAGATAGACCATATTTTTTTCTATCTGGACGAAAGAGTATAGAATAGAAGTCATTTCGATACTTTCTTAAAAAACGCAGTTCACTTCATTTTTTAAGGGTTTCTAAGTAATATATCACTTTGAGTTATTCATAATAGTGAAATGAACGAGTCAACTGATATGCATATTTTAAAGTAAAGATTACCGGATATTACATCAGAAGGTTAGAACACCAATTTTTCGCCATATGAAAACGGCCTCTGAGAGTAAGAAGAGTCAAAACTTTTTTCATCTAAAAGTTTGTAAATAAAGAAGCAAAAAATTCGTATATATCTTATCGGTTATATATGCCTAAGTGTTATACATGCCTAAGTGTTATACACGCCTAAAAGTTAATTATTAAAGATATTATCTCAGTTTTAGCGAAATCTATCGTAGAAGAATCATAAAAAAATTAATTGAAATTTCATTATTCTGTTTTTAAGTCATCTTCAGTGATCTTCTTAATTTCTGACAAGTCTTTTGTTAAATATTCATGTTCTTTCATAATTGTTATAAATACAAAGTAAACAATAAGAATAGATACCGACATCACAAGTAAGACAGCAAATATTAACGCCGCATCTTCAATACTATTGTTCTCAAATTGATAAGACACAAATTGGAGTGCAAACATCAATGACGAAATTCCAGCATAACCTTTAAGAAATTGAGAATATTTAACATGGACAGGTTCAATTTCATATAATCCAAATTTATCCAAGCAATAGTGCATCACTCCTGCATCCTCAAGAGCCCATGAGACAGACATTAACGCTACAGCAAGCGGAAGAACTAAACCCATAATTATGAATAAAATATCAAAATGATATTCATAATTTAGACCTCTTTCAATATAACTACATGCTATCTGAGGAGATATCAATTGATCCACATCAAACAATGGTAATATAGCACCACCTAAACCAAAGGCTAAAAGAGTTGTTAATATCATCCTTTTAACAATCGTATTTGGTTTTTTATAATTTGGCTCTCTTTTAATGAAACCAGATGTATATTTTTTATATAACAGATTTCGCTTTAGAGATAAAAACAGCGGTCCTATATATTTAGCAAATATTATACTTAAAATAATTGAAGCAATTATTGGTATAATAATTCCAAATAAAATTATATGAATTTCAGGTTCTAAACCAGTCAATGGTATAGCTCTTGATAATTCGTTGCAATTTTGTTGAATCATAATACTTGGAAATAAATTTAATTTAAAAGTCTTTTGAATTTGAAAAAAAATAAGATAGTAAATAAAAATTTATTGAAAAAATCTTT
>CAZDJH010000561.1:0-2608 GCA_964505645.1 uncultured archaeon
GGAGTGTTTCGATGAAACTATCGTTAAATCTCAGATATTTGCCGCTCATATGGAGGCTGCCGTAGAGAGTCTTAAAAATGAAATTTTTCTCAAAATGAAACAAGAAGTAGAGATAGAGATAGAGATAGAAAAATATTGGAAAAGAATTAATGAATGCCTCCACATCACCTAATTCCATCGTTGGAGACTTATATTCTTCAGGACATTCTTGCACTCCATAAACCCATGCGGGGCTTGCAAGTATTTCTACACCTTCCCAACCAACAGCATAATCACTTTCTTCTGGAGTTAAATATCGCCATGGTAAGGAAATTATTTCATCTACATAAGTTGCATTCGTAATGCATTGTTTTTTTTATTTAAACTCAATCGGAATTGTAATAACTATCATTCTCTTTACCATTCTTCCAGAATTATATTTAGTCGCGATGATTGCCGCAATGGTTCTTTCATTATTGAATAAAGGATTCACAGACAAGAAGACGAGCGATTTACTTCAAGATGTAGGGTGGGAGGTTATCTTCTTTTTTATTTCACTCTATATAGTTATCGGATATTTACTCGAGGCGGGATTTCTGGAGATCTTTATCAATATTCCATTTCAAATTTTCCCACCGATGCTATTGGCAATTATCATTCTTCTTGGAGTGAGTCTCTTATCAGCTTTTGTGGCTAATGCGCCTACGGTGTTGATATTTATCCCTAATCTTCAAACTATCATCACGGAATTTGGGTCTCCGGCAACGCCATTCATATTTGCATGGATCGTAGGACTGAACTTAGGAGATAATATCTTCCCGCGAGGAGGCGCTGCATACTTAATAACGCTGAAAGTTGCCCGGGATTCGGGGGTAGATAATCTCAATTATAGGCGACTTCTTAAAAATGCGGCGCTTTTTGCCTTCATTCACATTGCGATTTCTACAGTGTATATTGTAATCTTAAGTCTGTTTCACATGTAAATCGAGAGTTAATGCGTCGCATTATTTTTAATATCTTATACGAATCCCGGTTTTCTCTTAATGTTTTTAAGGTTAAAAACCCAAATAAAAAAAGATAGAAAAAAAGACTCTTGGAAAAATTTTTTCATATAATTTCTGCTGCTAATTTCTTTCCTCTTACCCATGTTATTAGGGGATTCCTATGCTCAAGCCTCTGGCTTCTATAATTTTGCATATAACCTCTTTCAGATTGCATGGCTTTATTATTATTATTTTCATTCATGCTTTTATATTCAAACCGTAATTAATATCCCCCTGTGGAATACCTTCAGAATAATAGAAGTAAATTTATTAGGTGGGGTAAATAAATTAGAAATAGGGAGATTATTAGATGATTGATACATCATTATTAAAAGAATTAATTAAAGACCCAGAAACCGCTTCTGATCTGAATTTTAGTGTTGTTAGTGAAATATTAAAGGAATCACAATCGATATTAGGAAAAGAAGATCTTCTCATAAATCTAAATCCTAAAGATAACGAAGAAGTTTACGTAATCGGTGATATTCACGGAAGTTTGGAATGTTTAATTCAATTATATAATATAATAAAAACTAACGAACCCGAGTATGTTGTATTTCTCGGAGATATAGTGGATCGGGGCCAGTTTCAGTTAGAATGTTTGCTTTTTATATTGTCTTTAAAGTTACTTAAACCAAAAACGTATTATCTGTTGCGTGGCAACCATGAGACTCTTCAGATGAATAAATACTATGGGTTTCATGAGATTTTTATGCAAAAGTTTGCAAGGTCAGATAGGTTTTCCAAAATATTATCTTTATATAGGAATATCCCTATATGTGCTGTTATAAACGATGCAAGCCTATGCCTTCACGGTGGAATCCCAGAAGATTTTAGATTTCTCGATAAGCTAAAGGAAACTGCTTTAAAAAAGGTAGACCAAACAATCCCCGAATCAGTGGAAGATGGAATCTACCAAGTTATGTGGAATGACCCTAAGGAAGGATTACATGGTTTTGGGGAGAGCTTTCGAGGTCCGGGAATTAAATTTTTCGGACAAGATGTCTTCGAAGATTTTATGAAAGAAAATGGGTTAAAATATCTTATACGCTCCCACGAATGTTTTCCCGAAGGATATAAGTGGTTTTTTAATAAGAGATTATTAAGCATCTTTTCGGCAGAAAATTATAGGGGTGAGTCGATGCCAAATCCCGCCTCTTTTGCCATTATCAAAAATGAGCAAGTGATCGGGAAAAATGTCCTCTAATCCAAATTATCGTGTTTTTTTAGAATAAAGTAATAACAATTGATTTAAAATCTTTGCAATTCGATATTTTATTGATCTAAAAGCCCATAAACCGCTTTTGTTTTCTCTTGATGCCTATTTCATTCCGATAATAAAACTGAATAAAGAATGTCTGAGTTCTAAGCCCAGAAGCATCTGGTTTAATAAAATTCTGAAGCGTCTGGTTTTATGAAGAGAAGATTATTGCCTCGGATAAAAATTTCGCTATATTTTGCTGCGGGACTTCCATCCAAAATTTCTGTCGCATCTTCCAAAATCATGTTCATATAAGCATCAATTTCTCTGAGCTTTCCGCGGTACTCCGTTCCATCCTTTAATCTTAAGAGAATTTCTCCATTTT
>CAZDJH010000562.1:0-1388 GCA_964505645.1 uncultured archaeon
TAATTATTATGCCAGGTATTCTTTTTTAGGTTTTTTATCTATATAGGCGTAATCGGTGTTTCACTCAATAATGTGTTTGAGAAGTTGGTGATAATTTTTAACACATACCATTCGAACTCATAAATTTACATGTATCATAATGATATAAATATATATAATGATCTCTAAATCAAAAAATTTTAAAATTTCAATATCTTATACTTTATTAAGGAAAGAATGAAACAATCATTATTTTTAAAATGTTATCGAATTATTGATAATCATTAATTAAAGTGAAATTAATTATGAGTACAAAAAAAAAGACAACTAAAAAGGAAAAGATCATTGGGATCGACCTTGGAACTTCCAATAGTGCGTGTGCGGTAATTAATGCGGTTGGGAAACCAGAGATAGTACCCGCCGCAGAGGGGAGGACGCTCGGAGGAAAAGCTTTTCCAAGTTATGTAGCTTTTGATGAAAATGGGAGGAAAATTGTCGGCGAACCCGCCCGTAGACAGGCACTCTCAAATCCTGATGGGACAGTAACAGGCATAAAACGTAAAATGGGGCTTTCCTATAAGGCAGAAGTTAAGGTTGGCGATGAGTGGAAGAAATTTACACCTGAAGAAATTAGCGCAATGATACTAAAGAAAATCAAAAATGACGCGTCGGATTACCTAGGTCAAGAAGTAGAAAAGGCAGTCATTACTGTTCCCGCCTACTTTAATGATGCTCAGCGCACAGCCACCAAGAATGCCGGTGAAATTGCGGGATTAGAGGTCGTCCGCATGATTAATGAACCTACAGCCGCATGCCTTGCATATGGATTAGATAAGGATACAAAAGATCAGCTCTATAAAATATGCGTATTAGATCTAGGCGGCGGAACATTCGATATTACTATTATGGAATACGGAGAAGGAGTAGTTGAGGTCCTTTCCACCGCTGGAGACACCCAATTAGGGGGTCGAGATATGGATGACAAGATTACAGAGTGGATAACAAGTGAATTCGAGCAAAAAGAGGGCATAAATCTTAGAGATGACAGAAAAGCCATGATTCGTGTGAACGATGCCGCCGAAAAGGCCAAAATCGAACTTTCAACCACATTAAGGTCCAATATAAATCTACCCTATATCAGCCAGAAGGGGGGAAATCCAGTCCATCTGGAAATGGAGTTGTCCAGAGCCAAATTAGAGCAATTAGTAGAACCGGTTTTAAAGCGATTGGATCCTATTATGGCGAAAGCATTACAAGATAGTAAATTAGCTAAACATGAAGTAGATAAAATCATACTCGTGGGTGGACCTACGCGTATGCCATGTGTACAAGACCGGTTCAAGAAGTTTTTCAATAAAGAACCCGAACACTCAGTAGATCCTATGGAATGTGTCGCAATAGGGGCGGCA
>CAZDJH010000562.1:1398-2603 GCA_964505645.1 uncultured archaeon
CAATTCAAGCGGGTGTAATGGCTGGAGAGGTAGAGGACCTTCTATTATTAGATGTGACACCTCTTTCATTAGGGGTTGAGACCCTAGGAGGAGTTTTCACGAAATTAATCGAGCGAAACACCACCATCCCCACCGAAAAGAAAAAAACATTTTCTACTGCAACCGACAACCAGCCCGCAGTTACCATCAATGTATTACAAGGAGAACGGGCTATGGCAAAAGATAACATCTCACTCGGCGAGTTTCACTTGACTGGTATTCCACCTGCCCCTCGCGGGGTACCGCAGATCGAGGTTAAGTTTTCAATAGATGCCGATGGAATCGTTCATGTTACTGCAAAAGATTTGGGTACAGGAAAAGAACAAGGCATAACGGTGACTGGTGCAAAAGGCCTTTCAGAAGATGAGATCAAGAAAAAAGTCAGAGAGGCTGAACGGTATGAAGATGAAGACCAAAAGAAAAAGGAGCTAATTCAAGTCAGAAATGAAGCTGAATCACTGATTTATCAGATCCAAAAAATGATGAAAGAATATGAGGATAAGATCGAAGAAGGAGAAAAGCAGCAAGTTGAAGCAGCAATAAAATCTTTAGAGGAAGATATGAAGACTGATGACGTACAGAGAATTAAACAAGGAATGGAAAATCTACAAAATTCTATGCAAAGCTTTTCCCAACGTATTTATGCCCAACAAGGTCAGCAACAATCTTACCAACAAGCTGCGGAACAAGCACAAAGAGCTGCACAAGAAGGGGTACCACCAGGCGGAATGGGGGGTGCTACACCGGGATCAAGTGGTGCTGCAGGAGCAGGTGGTGCGTCATATAAGTCAGAATCAAAAGAAGAAAAGGACGATAAAAAGAACGTGGTTGATGTGGATTGGGATGAGGATTAAAACGGTTTACTTGTTAACCGGTATTCATTAAGCTTTTAATAATTTTTCTTTTTTCTTATTTTTTCTTATTTTTATACAATACATTATAAATTCATCAATCAAATTCTCTTAATTTCAAATTCAAAGAATCAGATTAATATATCTATTTTTTCCTCCCAAAAATGTCATAAAGAAAATTAAATTGAAGAAATATGCAAAAAAATTTAAAATACCTATATATTAATCAAAAAAATATAAAACCTTTCAACTAAAATATAGATTAGATATAATTGAAGAACTTGAATTAATCTTCAGTAATAAACACTGTTCGAC
>CAZDJH010000563.1:0-2595 GCA_964505645.1 uncultured archaeon
TATATTTAGAAAATATCATGTAGATTTCATTTTTATAGGACGGCAAAAATAGATAATTTTATTAAAAAAAAAGAAATTGATGTAAGGAACTTCAGCATAAAAGTATCTGTAGTTCGCTCTTTATTCTCTCCTTTTTTTGGAGTGGGAGAGAATTTAGGTCTATCCCCATTCGAATACTTTTATCCGAAATCAAGGCACAATATATACGCAATAAATTTACCTTTATATCGGAACTTAGGCATTGATTTCGTAATATTTTAATCAATATTCGATCTCCCCATATTTGACGCCGGTATTTAGGGTATTTTTCCGAAGTCAGCACTGCTATAAAATGCTGATAATGTTCTGCTTCCTTTTCACATTCCATTTTTAATTCACTTCATATATATTAAACTCGTTGACTTATTGAATCGAAAATCTGAGAATTTAGAAGAGGAATTTCTATTAAGCTTCATTAGAACTTGCAGCACACTTAATATCTATGAGTATTCTGGAATTATGCCAAAAGAATGAATCCATTGATGTATTTATTCTTTTTTCATTTCTTCGAAGCATTCATTTAAGTCATTTTTTATTTTTATTTAAACTATTAATACTCAACTAAATCCCATAAAAATTCCAATTTAGTCATACTATAAAATTTTAATTAAATATATAAAGATTGGGTAAAATTCTATAATCTATAGAGTCTCTATACTCGCGAGAAAAGAAATACTTCCCTTATCCAAATCTTTATTCGAATATCTTATAGTTTTTGAACTATTTTTCATTACACTACTAAATAAGATTTTGTTATAAATCAAATTTTAAAAGGATTGATTTAATTTTGCTTGATATTGAGTTATTTAGAAACAATATAGAGAAGGTAATCGAATCTGAAAAAAATCGCTTTAAAAATCCTGCAAATGCTGAAATGGTGCTCGAATACGACGTCAAATGGCGGGATACCTTAGGAGAACTGGAGGGATTACGGCGAAAACGCAATAAGATTTCGCAAGATATAGGGAAACTTAAAAAAAAAGGTAAAGATCAAGACGCAGAAAACGCAATTGAAGAATCCGTTAAATTAAAAGGGGAGATTGAGGAATTAGAACAAAAAGCAGAGAAATTACTTCAGAAGAGAGAGGAAAAAAGATATATTATCGGTAATATAATACATAACTCGGTTCCCATAGCAGAGACTGAAGAAGGTAATAAAATTATCCGGAAAAGCGGTAACCTTTCCGAATTTTCCTTCACACCGGTGTCGCATGTTGATTTAATCGAGCTTATTGATGGAGCAGATACACAAAAAGCCTCAAAAATAGCAGGCTCCCGGTTTTATTATCTTAAGAACGATATAGCGAAATTGAATTTGGCCTTGATGAACTTTTCCTTAGATATTTTGGAATTAAAGGGCTTTTGCCCGATGTGGACACCTTTTTTTGTGAAATATGAGGTTATTAAGGCGGCGGCGGAACTTGCTGATTTTGAAGAACAATTATACAAGATAGAAAATGAGGATTTATATATGATTGCGACCTCTGAACAAACCCTTGCTGCATACCATTACGATGAGATTATAAACCCCGATGATTTACCATTAAAATACGCGGGTATATCCTCTTGCTTCAGAAGAGAAGCGGGCTCTCATGGGAGAGATACATTGGGTATTTTTCGGGTCCATCAGTTTGAAAAGATTGAGCAATATATTTTCTGTAAACCAGAATCTTCTTGGGGTTTTCATGAAGAACTTATTTCAAACGCTGAAGAAATTTATAAAAGGTTAAATATCCCCTATAGGATTGTTAGTATCGCATCTGGGGATTTAAATGATAACGCCGCGAAGAAGTATGATCTCGAGGCGTGGTTTCCGGCATCTCAAACCTATAGGGAGTTAGTTTCCTGTAGCAATTGTACCGATTATCAAGCAAGGAAATTAAAAATACGGATGGGAAAAGTAGGAACCCACGAAGAAAAAACGACACCCCACACCCTCAACTCCACCGCAATAGCCACCGAGCGTACGATCTGCTGTTTAATTGAAAATTTTCAGAATGAAGATCACTCAATTACCATCCCTGAAGCACTTCGGAAATATATGGGCGGAAAGGAAGTCATTCCAGCATTGGCTAAAAAATAACTCTTTAGAATAGTTATTTTTCAAAAATATTCTCTTAAACAACTTTTTATTATCTTTTGAGTTGGGGAAGATTATGAAAAGTTGTAAAATAGGGGTAATGAGAAATAGAATATAGATAAGATAAATGGAGATTAAGAAAAAATAATTATAGCGCTTTATTGCGCTTTAGATAATCCTTAACATCCTCTGCCGTACTATTAAATAATTCGGCTATGATCTGTAATGATTTCTCCGATGGCATTCCAATGCCCGTATAATTGTTATAAAGATCAATCCACGTCTTCCGCTTTTTATACTCCTTGGGGTGCTCACTCTGAATATGAGCCCAATAGGGATGCTCTAATATCTTTCCACAGTACGGACATTTATTCTCTTGTGTCATCGTATATAATATCTAATTTAATATTTTCTTTAATATTGTATTATATTTATTTTTATTAAATTTTTATTGCGATTAGTAAGAATTAAATTTT
>CAZDJH010000564.1:0-2589 GCA_964505645.1 uncultured archaeon
GCGGTTTAATATCCGGGGGTTTATCGATTAATAATTTGGAAATTTTGTAATATTTGTTTGCCAAGTCTATATTTCCAAGTAATTTTAATTTTTTAGAAAAAGAATAAAGATTAATGTAGGCGTCTCGAAATGATAATTCAAAGAGCGAGTCTGTTGAAGTTTCCCGCTTCTTTAGGTTATCTGAGATTGAATCCTTGGTTCTTGATAAATAATAGACCACTTTTTGTTTAGTATTTTTAATATCTAAATTGACGTCCTTACGAAGTTTTTCAATGGCTTTTAACATGTCGTTATCTCCGATTTTTTCAGCGCTCCGCTTCATTTGTCGTAGGATCTTTACTTTTTTTGGGAAGTTTTTGACCATATTAAACCGATTCTGGAGAAATGTATATTCATTAATGTAATTGCTTTCTTTAGACTTTTCTATTTGTTGTTTTTCTTCCTCAGAAATCATATCTTGGGTAAGTAAAGTGCTGTCATTAAGGAGAATTTCTATAAGCTCTTGATCAATAACCCTTAGTTTCTTAACTTGACCATCCCAATTTTCGAGAAGTTCTGAATGGTTCTTTAAGACTTGAGCGATTCGGGGGCTTACTTTTTCTAGTTGTCTTTCATCAGTCTTATCGGCGATTATCACAATATCTACGTCTAAATTGGACACTGGAGTGCTGTTAACGATATAATCCCCCATTTCAATGTTTTTAAGCCCTTGGGTGTTCGTATCCGATACCAAATCCTTTACAAATGATTGAATTGCAGAGAAAAATGAAGAAAACAACTCGACCTTCTTATCATCAATCTTGTCGACAAATGTTTTCTTCCAGAAGAGAAGTCCTGTACCCCGTTCATAAATAAATATATTGTAAACAACCATTTATACCAACCGACTACGCTTGAAAAAGTTATTTGGATTATCTCTTATACTATCTTAGATATTAATTAATCATTAAAATTAATTTTACTTAATTAATATTTTTATAAATTACTAATTTATTAATCTATGGATAAGTGCGCTGAATCATTATCCCAATAACTTATCCTAATCGATTTATAAATCTTTTCCCATCTATAACAAGGATATTATCATGAAACGGCCTAATATTGTCTTTATTTTCACCGACCAGCAGAGATATGATACCCTTCAAGATTATGTGACTCCAAATTTACTCCAAATTGCAGAGCAAGGGGTGAATTTTACTAATACATTTTCATGCCAGCCGGTATGTGGTTCCGCACGTCCATGCCTCTAAACTGGAAAATTTGCGACCGAAAAAGACTGTTATCGGAATGGAATCGCTTTACCTATTGATGCCATAACCATAGCCAAGTCTTTTGGAGGCCATCTATTTTAAAGGTTATAGGGTGGATGGCCTTATCGATTTTGAGCGTTGAAACCTATAAGGAAAATTTTTTATACAATTTAGAATATGATCCCTAAGTATGCTGATGTGCGAAAAAAAATGGCATCGAGATTGAAAGCACAAATGGAGCATGCCGGGGAATTGGTTCCTAAAATTGTATCAATCTACATTTGAAAACTATGATTTTTTCTACGCTTCTTATAAAATTAACTCAATCCATCCAATCAAACCTAAACTCCACATTTTGCTTTCAAATGACTGATTTAGATAGGTTTAAATATTAGGCTTGAAGAAAGTTATTTAATAGAAAAATAATCTATTTCATATTTGAGAGTGCGATTTAAATGAAAATAAAAAAAAGTATCATAATAGGATTTGCAATAATGATCTTACTTGTTTTAATACCAACCGATTCAATAGCTCAAGAAGTGGGTGCTGACAATATTGGTTCTTATGATGCCACTGGTTCTTTCGTCGATGTAGTTGGAGGATCTAATTATGTATATTTGGCACAACAAGGAGTAAATGATGAAGCTTTTTTGATCTTGGACTTAGCTAACCCTTCTTCCCCTAATCTTGTTGGAAAGGGCAGTAGACCACAAGCGGATACAATATGGTGCGTGGATGTAAATGATAATGAGACAATCGCTGTTCTAGGGGCAAGTTCATATATCTATATTTTTAACATATCAGATCCACAAAACCCAAATAGAACTGACACAATTAATGTTGGGGGAACGGTGAATGATGTTAAGATTGCGGGTAATTTAGTTTACTGTACAGCAATGGGAGATGGTTTGCCTGTCGTGAATATCACAAATATGTATGATATCAAAATTGTGTATAATGGACATTTTAACGGATATGCCAGTATAAATCTTTTCGACTTAGCTTATGACGGTGATACAAATAGGATTTATGTTTCTGGATCTACTTATTTATTAGTATTTGAGTTAAATAGCAGTAAACTTCCAGGAGAAAATCCAAGAATATTAAACCTAAATGGATATACAATGAATTCAATAGAAAAATTAAGTAATACTCGAGTTGTTGCTGGAGATTCTCATGGTCTTACTTCGATTATCGATATCAGTGATATTAATTCTCTTAGTTCTATCGGATCTGTAGACGTTGGAAGTTGGAGCTATGAAATTTATTATCAAAGTTCGTTCGGTGGTAAGTTTCTTGTAGCAGATTATACAAGTGGTCTAGAAGTTGTTGGTTTTAC
>CAZDJH010000565.1:0-2574 GCA_964505645.1 uncultured archaeon
TAACAAAAAAAAATTAAGTGGTGCAATTTAAATAACGCGTAAATCTAATAGGTTATCAGCCTTATCAATCCATTTTCGATCATTTATCTCTTCAGCCAATTTTTTACCTTTTTTCAGATATTTCCGAGATTGTTCGGGTTTATTGAGTTCAAAATAACACTGCGCAATTTTTATATATCGTTCATGCCGGAAGCCCTCACCGTACTCTAAAGCCTCATTTTTATCCAAAAGATCGAGTGCCTTTTTGAATTTTTCAATAGCCGCCTCAAAGTGGTTTGACCACATTAGAAGATTTTTATTTAAATTTATTTAAATTCTTTCTCTATTTTTCAACGATCAAACTCGACCCTTATCCCTCTTTCTTTCATTTTCCCGATGATCGGCGGGGGCTTAGAGGCGATGGGGTTGCCCCCGAGAAACACGAAACATCCAGAGGGTAAATTAACGAGAGACCAGGGCAAGTCGGCGAGTTCATTATGCTCCAGCTCCAACATCCCTGGCGATCGTAATCAGGAAAGGGAGGCAGGCAGTCCGCCTAAGTGGCTCTTCCCAACGGCAAAGGCCTCGAGGGAGGTTAAGTTGCCGATGGATTCCGGTAAGCAAGTGAGATTATTTTTTACTAAATCGCAGTATTTAAGCTAGGGAAGGCTACCGATGGATTCCGGTAAGCGGGTGAGCCGGTTTTTAGACAGGCCGAGTCGTTCAAGGGAGGTAAGGCTGCCGATAGATTCCAGCAAGTGCTTAAGGCCATTGCATGAGATATAGAGCTCCTTTAAGGACTTAAGAGTGCCTATGGACAGGGGGAGGGTTTCCAAACTCCCCGAGCTTCTCGCCTTGGAGCTTGAAGTTATTTTTAATGTTTCCAAATACTAATATTAACTCCATGCACGCACCTAAAAAGATCCGCAATTTAAGCTCAAAAAAATGGATTCGACTTTATTATAGAAATTAAGAACCCTTCATGAATACCCTTGATTGGGTTTCTATTGCCTGAATCTACCGAGATTTTTACTTCTAACTTAAACTTCCATCAAGATAAAACGATTAGATAATCGAATTTTCTACTCTTAAAAAATATAAATGCAACTTTTTCTTTAATTTAATTAGGCTTGAAATATTTAAAGAATTATATTTAAAATATTACTTACAAAAATTTAAAATACATAAAATTATTGATATAGTTAAGTAATGTTTTATTGTTTATTGTAAAAATTAAAAAAAAAATAATCGTGATATTGCGTGAGTTCTTTCAAACTTAAAGTATTATTAACGGGTGCAGCAGCAGTCGGCAAAACCTCGCTTGTACACCGTTTCATTAAGAATAAGTTCAAGAAGAATTACCAGCTTACTGTAGGAGTGGATATTTTAGCCAAGGATGTGGAAATTTTTAATGTACTCCATAGAATGAGCACACCGTATCCCCCTGAAGTTTTTAAACGTATTATAGAACTTAAATTTTAAACGTATTATAGAACTTAAACGAGAAATTCCGCGTAGAAGTACCCCTTTTAATGGTTATATTACCGAGAAAACATTCTCTATTTTTATACTGAGAATTCAATTTTCGTGACAAAAAGTGACATTTTTATAGTACTGATTTACTGTCAATAATATAATACTAATAACATATTGTAAAAATTAAAAAAAAGATCCTTTAACAAAATTTAAACCAACCTTTAACATTCTAAGTTAAATAGTTATTTAACAAATGTTAAACATTCATTTACCATATATAGAAAAAAATCTTATTAATCAGAGGTTCGGGCGTCAACTATTCGACGGGTCAGCTCGGTGAATGCTTCTTCAACCTGTGTGCCGGTTTTGGCTGAAGTTTCAATGTAAATGCTGTTTTCCCGTTCGGCAAACTTTTGGGCATCCTCCTTATCAACCACCCTGCCTACATCCTCAATTAAATCCGCCTTGTTTCCAATAAGGATAAAGGGAATATGTTCTGTTGTGAATTGTCTGATTTCCGTTAGCCATTTTTTGGCGGCTTGGTACGTTTTTTCTCGGGCCAAGTCAAACACCAGTAATGTTCCAGCAGCGCCTTGGTAGAAGGTGGATCGGATGAACTCAAAGCGCTGTTGCCCCCCCAGGTCCCATATAGACAAGGTCGCAATTTCTCCGGGTTTATATTCCACATCTTTTGCTAAAATGTCAACGCCAACCGTCAGCTGATAGTTCTTCTTGAACTTATTCTTGATAAACCGATGTACAAGCGATGTCTTGCCCACAGCTGCAGCACCGGTCAAAAGCACTTTAAGCTTAAAACTTGAGATTTGTAATCACTTTTTTTCTATTTTCTATTTTAATTTTATCAATTAAATCTTAATAATTAATTAATTATTTAATTATTTATTTTTTTTCCTTTTTTTTCGAAATAGAGTTAAAATAAAATATGATTTAGTATTTTATAAGCGAAGAATATAATAGAGCAATTCAATAAGATTATCCTAAGAAAAATAGGTTTTTTTTTGTTCCCCATTTTCCAACCTTTTAGGTAGGTAAGGTGTTAGCCCTTTTTCTTTGGAATTACCTTTGAGAGATAAATGCTGTTTTTCATCTCTTCGGAAA
>CAZDJH010000566.1:0-2551 GCA_964505645.1 uncultured archaeon
TTCATGTTTTTTATTTATCTTAAATTCGTAATTTTTCTTTATAATTTCTTGAGTTACTAAGTTAATAATTCACTTTTATTCTTTGTGCTTTTTATGGGTAAATGACGCTGTTTAAGAAGGATAGTGAGGAGAGGGGGGGATCACTCCAAAAAAAAGAGCGGAGAAGGAATCTTTATTAGAGAAGTTGGTCTAAACTAAGGGCTTCATAAAGCTTTTTTGTCTCGTTGCTCATTGCATCCACCTTCTCAATGGGTTTCTTTTTGCCTGGAATATGAATCCGAGTAATGTGAATCTTTCCCAGGTGGTCAATGAGTTTGGGAATGCTCATCGGGTTATCGCGGTCAATGAAGTCTCTCACTAATAAGGATAAGAGCATTAGCCCGATAAAGCAGATAAAACAATGAGCCATTATACTGGGGCCGTATGGGCGTACATTGGCCTTCCTGCCAACCTTCAGTAGGTGGTCCACCCCGATTGGAATTCCCCTCTATTACGGTCTTATTAGCCCTCAAGAAGTCCATGAGAATACCGTCTTTTCCTGGAATAATTATTTCCGATTTGAATTCTTTAATTATACAGAAGCCCATCCAATAAAAGAATTAATCGGTTCTATCAAATCTTTAGACCTCTCAAAAGAAACGGACTATATGACATTTCTTTCCTATAACATTCAATATATCATAACTATTAATAGTAGCATCCAGCCCGGCGGCGTGAACAATTGGAAATTAATCAAATCCCTCCAAGAATCAGAATTGGTATTTTCAAATCAATCCGTCTATGAAACGGAGCGCTTCGTGATATGGAGAATATACTGACTCATCGTATTTATTCAGTCATATTAATTCATATTTGATTTGTGATTTGTCGAGCAAAACAACCCAATAATTTATTATCCCACACCTTATTCTCCCTTATTCTCCCTTATCCTTAGCGGAAAATTCTGCTCTAATCGAAATAAAATAGCTTTTAAGCCTAAAAAGCTCCAAAAAGAACTGCAAATCCCCCTTATCTAACTGGCCCGAAAAACATAAAAGCCCAAAAAACAGAGCTAACATCTGGCACATACTCATTATGTTTGAGATGAAGAGTCTCCCCATGAGGATTCTCGAAATCCACTCCTTAAAGAAAAAAGATACCGCAAACGTGAAAACCCCCAATCCGAGATGAATAAATATATTCTTTTGAAGCTTAATGGTAAACAATTTTCTACAATTTAAGCGGACCAAAAATGCCCACAAGAGCCAAGGAAGGGTTTGAGCGAGCGCATATGCCATGGTATTCAAGACAAGCTCATTTTTCACGAGATAATTAAATAAAAGAGAATTAAAAAGAGATATAATTATCAAAAATTGAGTGAGAATATTGATCTGGGAGAACTTCCCTTGTTGTTTTCCCGAAATCAACAGATATTCATACGGCTTTGTGGTCCCGATGATGAATGGAACGAAGATGATAACATAGAGAATCGGAAGCGAAAAGACATACTTGGGCAAGAGCAGTATAAATAGGAACCGCCCGTATAAAAACACGACGAGAATAACACCCAAGAAAAGAATCGAAGAGTATTTTTCGATCAAATATATCTTCTCTTTAATGGCACCCATATCATTCCGTTCGAAGTCTTGCGAGAAATGGGTAAGATACACGTTTACCAAACTATCAGAGAGCATAAGGAGCGAAGGAATCAAGTACACATAGACCAAACTGAAGTAGCTTAATGTATCGTGCCCGAAGGAAAAATCGAGCAGTAAATTACCCAAGTTGGATGCGATAACCGTAACAATAGACAGTAAAATTAGCGATTTTGCATCTTTAAGGTATGTTTTAAGCAAGGGCACGTCTACTCGATTAATCCGAATCTCGTTTCGGGAGAATAAAACGATAAAAATCAGATAGCACACATCAAACATTATGAAACACGCAGCAATGAGGACCAGGGGCTCTAAGAAGTTTTCTACGTTTAGCGCGACATAAATCTTTAAGATGCTTTTACTAAAGTAGGAGAAAATCAGGGGGATTTCCGCCTTGAAAATCTTCAGTTTCGAGCGAAAATTGGTAATAAAAATATGCCCGAACTGAAATAACGTTTTCGAAAAAATCAAGCACAAAAATAAGATTGTATAAGAGTTTCCCCAGAGACCTAAAAAAGAAATGATAGATAAACTCAGCGCAATGTTCAACGCTAATAATAAGACCTTAATGAACAAGAATGTACCAAAATAGCGCGATACATCCTTTTTCCCGGCATATTGGAAATAAATCTTTTCAAACCCAATTTCTTGGAAGATGAATCCTAAATCAATGACGCTATTTAAGAAGACCCATAAGCCTAACAGCGGCACATTAAATTTTAGCGCCATAATATAATTCGAAATGACGATTATGGCCCTGACCGCGGTATTGCTGACAAATGAAAATGCGTATTTCTCTTTCAAGGCGCTATTTCACTTCCTCTTAACTTCTTTATACAAGCCAGTTTTATTTAGTTTAATTGTAATTATAAAGTATTTTGATCAAGATTAATATTCTCCTCCTTAAGGGTACATCT
>CAZDJH010000567.1:0-2545 GCA_964505645.1 uncultured archaeon
TCATACATATTTTAATGTTTAGGGTATATTTTGACCGTAAAAAATTGTTCGATAGGAAAGGATGTTAAAATAATCGAACCCGTAAATATATACGACTGCAAAATAGGTAATAATTGCTTCGTCGGACCGTTCGTGGAGATTCAAAGAAATGCAACGATTGGAGACTTTTCTCGGGTGCAAAGCCATTCATTTGTATGTGAGGGCGTGACCATCGGAAAACATTGCTTTATCGGGCACGGTGTTATGTTTATTAATGATCTATATGATTCGCCGGATATTGAGAGTTGGATTATGAGAAAGACCAAGATAAAAGACAATGTAAGAATCGGCTCAAATGCGACTCTTCTTCCCGTTGAAATCGGAGAAAGTTCTATCATCGGCGCTGGAAGTGTAGTAACTAAAGATTTCCCTAAAAATTGCGTGATAGCGGGGAATCCCGCTAAATTAATAAGGAAAGTAATTAACAATAAAAAAAAATGAGGATTGGAATTGTTGGTTTAGGCTATTGGGGAAACATAATTCTTAAAAATCTGATATCTCTAGGGTATAATGATATTTCTCTATGCGAGAAGGCACCCAAAAAGGAAATTAAAGATTATGGATACCCAATCCTGGAAGACTATAAGGATTTAGATTGTGACAAGGTTTTTATTACTACACCCACTAAAACCCACTATAATATTTGTAACTACTTTTTAGAAAAAGGTGTGGATGTTTTTTGTGAGAAACCTCTTACAACATCTTCGAAGTATGCAGAAAAGTTATATTCCACCGCAAAGGAGCATAATTGCATCTTATTTACGGATTGGATATTCACCTTTAATTCGCATATCGAGCAAATTAAAAAAGATTACGAAAATGGAAAGTTAAAAAATATAAAAAGCGTCCAGATGAATAGGCTGAATTTAGGGCCAAAGAGGTTTGACGTTAATGCGCGTTGGGATCTGGCATCTCATGATATTTCTATTATTTTATATATTTTTGAGGATTTCCCGACTGATATCCAGTGGACTGATTATAAACGAAATAATGGCGGGACTCAAGAGGACAGCTCATTGGGTTTAATCACTTTTGAAAATTTCGTTGCGATAGTAAATGCTAGTTGGGAGTATATGAAAAAGATTAGAGAATGTACCTTTGAATTTGAAAATTATTATGTGATTTGGGATGATTATAAGCAATTTTTACAATATGAAGATCTAAGCAACGTAGATTATCCTATTTATTCTGGAAATATTAGTTATCCTTGCCGTTCTTATAAGGAGCCTTTAAAAACTTCAATTCGGTCATTTTTTGATTTTAATAAAGAGGACATGTCAAAACAGAGAAATTTAACAGTTAATACCATCAAAATATTGGAGAATGATGTTTAATGGATATACAATTCAATAATTTATCAAAACAATGGGAAGATATAAAAGATGATGCCTTACCTCAATTAAATGCCCTTTTTAAAAAGTCAGATTATATTGGAGGAAAAGCAGTTGGAGAATTTGAAGAGAATTTTGCCAAATATTGTGGAACTGAATTTGCTGTGGGTGTATCCAATGGTACGGATGCCTTAAAGTTATCATTAGCAGCTCTTTCATTAAATCCCAAGTGTGGAGTAGTGATCCCTGCCAATACCTTCATAGCTACGGCATTAGCACCAACTTATCTCAGGGATTTTGATTTCGAGTTAGTGCTGGTTGATTGCGACGAATATTATCAAATAGATTGCGATGTTTTAGAAAAAGTTATGGAAATGAAACGCTCCGATTGGAACTCTTCAGTTATAATTCCTGTTCACCTATATGGTCATCCAGCAAACATGGAAAGGGTCTTGAAGATAGCAGATAAATACGAATGCGCTATTCTTGAAGATTCCTCTCAAGCTCATGGCGCTAAGGTCTTTAATAAGAGAGTTGGCTCTCTGGGCGATATTTCGGCCTTCTCCTTGTATCCTGGAAAAAATTTAGGTGCTTCGGGTGATGCGGGGATTATAACGACCAATGATGAGGAATTAGCGCGGAAAGTAAAAACATTGAGAAATTACGGCTCCAATAGGAAATACTATTACGACTTTAAAGGCTGGAACAACAGACTTGATACGATTCAAGCGATAATCGTTAATCAAAAATTGAAACATTTAGATAAATGGAATAAGAGGAGAATAGAAGTTGCAGAGCTATATAACGATCTTCTCTCTGGGGTAGGGGATGTGGTGGTGCCTAAATCTGCACCTTATATTGACAATCAAGTTTATCATATATATGCCATACGGACAGAATCAAGGGACGAGTTGCAAGAATATTTATCTGAAAATGACGTTCATACGATTATACATTATCCAATCCCCATACAAAAGACGAAACCTTTTAAATATTTAGATGAGGTTTATGAGAATCAAAATGCCGTAGCTTTTGCGGATGAATTATTGAGCTTGCCGATACATCCTTATTTATCTGACGAAAAAGTTCGATTTATCGCGGACAAAATTAAGGGTTTCTTTACTAAATAGCATTTAACGCGCGAGAATAAAACACCGAAGGTTATACTTAAAAAA
>CAZDJH010000568.1:0-2544 GCA_964505645.1 uncultured archaeon
ATCCTTCTATAAAAAAGAGAATACTTAATAAAAAGAAAGTATAAATATTTTTAGATTTATTACTTTTTATTCTCTATGACATTAAAAACGATGAAAGTAAATAAAAAAGGTATGATTACCATTCCGAGTGAGATACGGGAAAAATATAATATTGTCGAGGGGAGTGAAGTATTGGTTATTGAAATTCTCGGAGAGATGCAAATAATTCCCGTACTTGATTATGAAGCGATACAAAGACACCTTCCCAGTAGAAAAGAAATGAAAGAAGTGTAGTTTAAAAGTAAAGAAACCGAATTGGAGCTGGAAAAATAATGCCTAAAGCATGCATTGACGCAGGCGTTTTAGGTATACATTTTTCGGATGACCCCACACAAGAAGTAAAAGAGTTAATGGATTCCGTTTTAACTGAGAAGATCATAGCATACATATTACGGCCAATCCTTATTGAAGCCTATTTTCATATTTGTAAACTGAAGGGGGTAGAAGTCGCCCAAATTACAATTGCATCATTTATTCAAAAATATCCCGTTGAATTGGTCAATATCACGGATGATCTTATTTTTTCTGCGGGGAAATTGAAATGCCAAAATAGAAAAACGCTCTCTTATAATGATTGTTTAACTATCGCATTCTGCTTAAATAATAAAGCTGAATTTCATACCATTGAAAAAAATCTTAAAAAAATCCCTAATAATACTCTAAGAAGGTTAAAAACCGTAACATATAAGTTTTAAAATGTTAGGTTATCGAAGGATTAGAAGATTTCGATTTTTAAGAAGATAATTGATGGGTGTGAGGGATATATCTGGGTCGAAGAACGGGTGAAGGGGGACTCTTCGAAGGGAAGCAACTTCATTGTATTGCTTAGGGAAGCGAAATAATGGGGTAATAGGGAAAAATTATAAGGGAAGAAATCTCTATGGAATTTCTATGGAATTGCACTTCTCTTGGGATTTATTCGCGCTTGCCCTTCCCTTCCCTCTCCCAGTCCCTAAAGGAGTCCATTAAGCTGTCGATCTCGTCGATGTTGGCCTGTTGGTTGAAGGCGACCGAACGGCTGCTCTCGAAATAATCGGCATAGATTTCCCCCTTGGAGATCATCTCTTTGACGGTTTCGACTATCAATTTAGGGTCGGCGCCCGTTCTCTCGGCGATCTCGACGATTTGGAGGCGAGGGAACTTTGTTCCCAAGTCCAAGACCGTACTCTTGATCGCCCGTGTCCGGACGGCACGGAGTTTCCGACTCGCGGCATCAGTTATCTCTGGAAGGTGGCACTCCTCCGCGTCGCTTAAAATGGATTCGATTTGCTCTTCGGTCGAGCTCGATTCCAGCTTTTCCCGCAGAACGGGGCGCAATCTTTCCCTTGCGGGATCGCCGATTTCCCGTAATCCGTACGTATCGGCTTGGCTTATCACATATTTGAGTTCCATGGGGGTTTTGGCGGCCTCTAATTGGGGCTTCAGCTTGCCCTTCATTTCCTTCCTCTCTTCTTGCCGTTTCCTCTTGCAGAGATACCGCTGGAGGACGAAAAGTCCCGAAGCTCCGCCGATTACTCCAAATATGATGGGGAGGGCGATCAAGGCTATTAAGAAAGGATCTGGAGTAGAAGAAATATCTTTGATTAGGATCACGCTCTTAGAGGCGATATGTCCCTCGGAATCGTTTACATAAAAGGTGATTGTAAATTCTCCATCGGGCAGAGAGTCCCAAACACCTTGATGCATATTTCCGCTCGAATTAAGCGTGATATTATCTCCGTTATTTACCGAATACCATACCGCTTGATAATCCAAACACATAACAGCTAATTTGAAACTGGGATTTTCCCCTGCCGTAAACACCGTCCCTTCAACAGGGCTAATGATAATTAGAGAGAGCTTCATCAAGGGAATAGGTATTATTGGGCCGTTATTATAGATGGGATAGCTATCTTGGCTTCCCGCATCTCCGAAAATATTAAAGGGCTCATCACCTATACCGTCTCCGTCCGCATCTTCTCCAGAATAATTTCCCCAGAAATTGCCTATCGTCCCGTTATCCCATTGATTCCCAGTTCCATGATCCTCGGCATTTTTTTCATCATTATCGAAGATAATGTTTAAATATAATTGGTTTTGATATGCTAAGTTGTCATATAGAACAATTTTTTTACTATTATTGTGGCAAATATTTCCCAAAATTATGTTATACCAGCTCTCATCGCCCAAGTGAATTCCATCAACTTCATTTCCCGAACAGTCGTTCTCTAAGATGGTATTGTTCTTGCTCGAATAACCCAGAATCCCATGGTTTTCATTACTATAAAACGTGTTTCCGGAGAGAGTGTTATTGTTCGACCAACATAAGCAAATTCCATCACCGTCGTTCCTTGAACAATCATTCCCCAAAAGAATGTTGTTTTCGCTGCTGCCTAAATCAATTCCTTCATCGCCGTTTTTGGAACAATCATTCCCCAAAAGTTTTTAATTTGAATAAACAGAATAACCAAAAAAATTTACTTTTACTTACTTTATTAAAAATATTAATTGGTCTTTATAAAGCTG
>CAZDJH010000569.1:0-2520 GCA_964505645.1 uncultured archaeon
AATGGCATTTGCCACTCTATAGGACCTCTCCCCCGCCTCCTATGCCGCATTATTGGAGATGGAAACCTCCGGAAGGATCGCTCCGTTAAGTGTTATTACCGCCTATGCAATGCCCGCTAATAATCCCAATGTCAGGGCGTCCAATAAATACGCCTTCACTAAAGAGCAAAAGACCGCAATGAGGCTGCAATTTCAGATGTTTATTAACGCCCTACGGGACATTACCGTCCATGTTATGAACAACATCTATAAGGTACCCCTCTCCATCGAGAAGAACGGAAACTTGCTGGACGCCATGCATAGGGCCGCAGAAAGCATGCTGGCAAGGGCGGGTGCCAAAAAGCCATCTCTCAAATATGAACAGCTCGCCATCGAATTCGGGAAAATAAAAGGGTTTTCACGCAAAGAAGATTGGTTTGCACGGCATTATTCGGGCACTAACATCCAGCAGCGGGATAAATTTATGATCGTGGATATTGCCGCACTGCGGGAGGGGATTAAGAGCCGTAATATCCCTAAGGGCGATATAAAGCTGTTTTCCGAGCCCTATTACTGGGAAATCATTGAGACGTTCGATAGATTAAACTTAATCCTTAAAGGGTATCGCCTCCTACGACAAGCGGAGATTTGGCTCGTGCAAGATAAAAACTCGGATATCACCACCGATTTCCTATTCGCGCGGTTAAATAAAATTTCCGATATCGTGCGCAATGTCGAAAGTACCGACGCCAAGAAGTTCCCGCGCATCGAATTGCTCGATAAGGTCGTCGCTGCCTTCAGGAAGGCGCTCGACTTGGACTCCACCTTGTATGAAGGCGTAATCTCGGAGCTCATATTCGCCCTCAAGGGAACCCGACACCCCGAACGGACGATTAAGGATCTTAAGTCAACAACTCGAAACCCCCCCGCAGGGGAAGACGGACCGGAGTTCTATTCCTTCAAGCAACTCTTCGAATTCTTCTATTATCCCTCATTTCTCACCAAACAACAAATTAAAAATACCATCGCCGCCTCTTTGGGCGGAAAATTTACGCCAGAAATTGCCGCCAAAGTCGATGCCCTCGATATAAAGCAGCTTCTTAGGACGCTTATGCGGGATATAAGAGAGCACATCGAAAACCACGGGCTCTCCTATCGCCTATACGGCGACCTCGGCACGCAATTGACTGTTGACGGGAAAAAGACCGCACACCTCGCATTTATCATTTACGACCGCATGTGGCGCGCACTCCGCCCCTACAAGGGTAATCCCACCCTTCTCAGGCTTAACGATAAGATCATGGCGAAACTAATGCACGGCACACTTACGCTCCACGAACTCCAAAATACGGACGACAAGAACCTCTTTACCTACATCGCCACCAAGCCGGCACTCCCGCAGAGCATCCTCGATGCATGGAGGCAAGAACGGGATAACCAGTACCATAAGATGTGGAATAATCGCGAAGTCTATGTGAAGCACATGATTGAAATGCTCATCTCGCAGGCGGGCATGATGCCGTGCGACCCGTACGGCGACCTCGGAAAGCGGGTGGAATACTGGACGGGTAAGGGAAACCGACATCATATCGACTTTTACAAGTGGGAATGGGGCGACCCCGCGCTGCGACCGACGGGGCCTGAGGCGTGGTCGTCATGGGACTTCCTCCTCATGGGCGACTCCTACCACCTCGCACGCGCCTCCACGGAGCCCGTCAAACCGCTCGATTACTACTCGTTCGCACGACACCTCAAGAACGGGTTCATGCACGGACGGTGCCCCGACTACTGGAGCAAGCGTGATAAGATATTTTATTACTCTAGGCTCTATGATATGATTAAGGAATGGTCTGAAAGACAAGAGATTACGCAAGAATGGTTTAAATTGAATGTACCCGATAAAGGAGTCATGACGCTTAAAAAGATGCTAAAGGAAAAAATTATTAACATGAATTTTGTGGAAAATATTATCAATATAATAATAGAAAATATCGAGGGACACGGCTTTCTGTTTGATGATTCTGCCTTCTCCGACGATAATAAGCGCCAGTTTATCGACATCCAGCTGTTTTATCACGGGATTGTGTAGGAAAGAGGCATGAGAATGAGAAGAGGGGGAAACGCGAGGCAGAAAAAAACTAACCGATCCGCTTCATGCGCTGGATAAGCGCGCCGGGGAGGGTACGCTCGTCCAACGGGTTGCCCCTCATGATCTGGATTTTCTTGAGGTTGCGGAGGTTGCCAAGCGAGGCGGGCGCCTCTCGTATATTGTTCTCGGCGAGATAAAGATACTCCAAGGAGTCCATTTGGCCAATAGTTTCTGGAATCTCCTCTATTTGATTTTCACCTAAAATTAACCAACTTAAATGTTTTAATTTACCGATAGATTGAGGTATTTTGTGAATTTGATTTTTACGTAAATCAAGTTCTTTTAATTCTTTTAATTCCCCTATGCATTCTGGGAGCGATTCCAGTTGATTTTCGCGCATGGATAAGTTTTGTAGTTTATTTAATTCACAGATAGATTTTGGTAATAGTTTA
>CAZDJH010000570.1:0-2515 GCA_964505645.1 uncultured archaeon
CCCGACCTGAAGGGCGGGGATTCCTACGAGTCCGCTAAGCGTTGGCTGATGGGCATATCTTAGGGCTGTGTATCGTAGCAAATCCCTTCCACTTTTGTAGAAAGGATTCCTCCTTCAAAGAGGGTTGATGCGATAGCTCATCGGAGGTGAGATACTTTACCATTATGTTAATGGCAGAATTTAAGTCTCGATCCATCCGATGACCACAATCACACTTAATATCACGTTCGGACAATTCACGCTTTACCCTTCTTCCGCATTCGGCACATGTCTGCGTGGTATAAGATTCGTCAATTCTAATTACTCTTTTACCTATTTTTTCTGCCTTATAGGTTAAGAATTGGACAAACCTTCCCAACGAGCCCGTGTTTTGTATTGAGTGGTTAAGCGTTTTATTTGCCTTGTTTTTGCTGGGCGATGTAGTGGTTTTTTTCTTTCGTGCCATCTGTTTTACATTCAGCTCTCCCACGATGATCGTATTGGCTTTCGTATTTTCCACGACTTGCTTGGAAATCTTGTGCTGAAAGTCTCTCAGTTGATTGGCACATTTTTCCTTCATTTTACAATATTTTTGATGGTATCGATTCCATCGTCTCGAATATTTCTTACAATGAGCTCGCTTGGATTGCACTTCTTCGAGCTTCTCTTTCCAGTAGAGGTCGGCTCTACGATTCTTGATTTGCACGAACTTTCCGTCTAGGTTTACCGCACTTACGAGATTTGAAACTCCGAGGTCGATGGCTTGATACTTCCCGTTATCCGTATATTCAGGTTCTTGAAACTCGTATGTAATGGACACGAACCATCTGTTTTTTCTGGTGAATATCTCCACTTGCTTTATCTCTTCTGCTTCTTCTTTTAATGGATAATGAGAGATGTCAAATTTAAGGAGTGTTTTGGAAGGATGTCTGTGAGAAAATGCAATAGTCTTATTTTCAATCTTGAATCCACTTTGATTATAGCATAGAGTCGTGAAATAGTTTTTTCCTTTGTATTTCGGTGGTCTTGCGTGGTTGTCCCCATTTTTCCATAAACTAAAGAATGATTTATAGTTGTTATCGAGTCTTTTGAGTGTCATTTGGAGCACTTTGGAATAAACCCATTTGTATTCGGGATACGTTCGCTTGATTTGTGGCAATTTATTTTGTTGTTGAGTGTATGTAATGTATTTCCTTTCCTTCTTTGGTTTTTCCTTTTGTGCTTTCCAATTGTCAATGCGTTCCGAAAGGGCGAAATTGTACATCAAACGGCATTTTTCCGAGACATCCCATAAAACCCGTAATTGCACTTCGGTGGGATAAATCCGAATCTTTTGACTTAATTGCACTTTCTATTCACCTTTTCTTGGTTGGTTACCATATGGGAACCCAAGTATTTAAACGCACATAGTCCCCTAAATTAGTAAAATGTAATATGCGATGTATTTCACCCTTAATTAAGAGAGTAAGTGTTCTCGCATCTCAAAAGAGCATAAATGTGTGTATACTGTGCGAAATTCATCCCCGCCCTAAATAAAGGGAGGGGACTTCTTTCGCAATTCAGTTAAAAAAATTTAAAATTTAAAATTTATTAAAAAAAGAGTTAATAGTTAATACTTAATAGTTAATAATATAATTCTTTTATCCTTTAAGTTCTGCCTTGATGCAGTTCAGAGATAAGGGCATTTTTTCTTCTCTCTAATTCGGTTCGCCTTTTTCTCCTTTCCTTCGCTCTTCCCTCAATAACTTGTAGTTCTACATCAATTCTCCTAAGCCTTATTTCAAGTTTTTCTATACTTTTCCTAATTTGGTCTTTTTCCAAAATAATCACCTTAAATAAATTTTATTTTTTAGAATATTTATCCTCCAGCAATTAAACACATTATCGTAAGCGTGTCCGTCTCAAGATGATAATCCAATTCATCAATTTTTATATGATCGTCCAACACGGTTCCGTTAAATACTATTTGGATTCTCAGAGGGGCCATTTTAAAGGCACGGATAACTTTCCTTTTAATATCAGCGATAGTCTGAATAGGGCTAAACGGGATCGATTGAATCATCTTCTCTGGTGGAAGTCCGAGGATTTTACACCTTAATGAATATTCCTTTGGGTAAATCACTTCACTCGCACCATTAAAGTCCTGTATATCGGTGTGATAAATCTGGGCTCTTTTCTTCATTCATTAAACACCTTATTTATTCTATTCATTTTTGTCCTTGTAAATAAAAAAAGAAACAGCCTATATAAATCTTCGCTATCTCATTGGATCAAGTGTTATACCGAACAAAAGAGATGATGGTTTAGATTATTTAAAAAAAGGATTATGGTAATCAAGGTGAAGGTTATAAATATTCTTAACATTGCTCTTGTTTATCCAGCTTTTTTAACCATTCTATAAGCATATTCCGCCCTCTTATTCCAACTTTCACTGGGAGATAAATAAATTTTAAATTGGTGAAAGAACGAAATGTAGGCGTCCATTCGAAACCGCTTCAAGATCTTACCTTTTAGACTAACAGCATATTTTAAGACT
>CAZDJH010000571.1:0-2514 GCA_964505645.1 uncultured archaeon
AAGATCTTAGGGTCGACTGAATGGGGTATCACTTAATTTTACGAATTCACGAATTTTCCACATTAATAGAATTACTAAACATATTAAAAGACGATCCTAAAATTTGTCAATATCATAACCAATCTATTACACAGAGGACAATAGAATATTTAGAGGAGATAAGACAAGATGGTAATTTAGAAGTGCATTCTATTGTAAGCCAAATTACTAAAAAATACCCCCATAAAATTGAGAGCAAAGTTAATACTCTATTAGAAGGGTTACTTTCCTTCCATAACGCAATTAAAGACAAATCTATTATTATTACCGACACAAACACACATGTAAAAGTTAATGATATTCTTACTAACGCTGTGATCTTTAAAGAATCAAGGAAAATCATTGAAGAGTTAAAAGGAATGACTGAAGAGGAAATTAGTGATTTAATTGTAGATTTACCCTTTAAAAAGTTAAAAGATGTGGTTAAAAAAGCTTCAGCTGAATTAATTACTGCTTTTAAAGGACGTCATAAACTGCCAGGTAACAAAAATGGTAATAAATATGTTGAAGAAAAAAAAGAACAATATGATTTTATTATAACTTCTATTAATTTATCTTGGAATGATAAAAAAAAAGAGTTATTAAATATTGTTTATAGAATATTTTTATCAAATCCTCGATCGGATTATTTTCCAGACTTACTTTCTGAACTTCGTAAATTATTAGAATTTGATAACATAAAGCGATTATTTAGTGAAAAATATTTAGAAAGAATTATTGAATTATTAAATAATAGTAAAAGTTATAATCAATCTGGAAGCTTTTCTGAAATATTATATCTCCTTAGGGATTCTCTGGAGGAGTCAGATTTAGAAAAAATTATTAATTGTACTTTAAATAATAGACAAATATATGAATCACATAATGCTAAAAAATATTTAAGAGATCTGTTTCTTTTTCGCCAAGATATATTTCCCTTTGAATACAATGAAAGATTAAAAAGACATAACATGGGTATTGAGGATTTTGAGATGCTATAATTATATTTATCAAGTTATAGTTCACATTGAAGGATGAGGTGACTGCAGTCTTTTTTTTTCCCCAATACTGAGGACGGCATTTCCATTAGCGATGTTCTCGGCACCCACGGGCCACGAGCCCCTTAAGATATATGGTGGGTTTTAATATCGAATTGGGAAAGCGTGCCGCGAACGCCAAAAACTATACGGATGCCATCGAGAAATACCGGCAAGCAAAAAAAATCTGCGAAGACGAACTGTTTGATGCGGAATTGTTGGCCCAAATTGATGATTCCTTGCGCGAAGCAAAAGAATCACGGCGCCAAGAAAAGGAACGGGAGGAGAAGCGAACGAAAGGAAATGAATTATTAGGCGATGCACGAAAGAAATACAAAGCAAGACAGTGGGAGGCGGCAATTTTATCGGGCCAAAAGGCGGAAACACTCCTTAACGAGGCAAAAGATCAAAAAGCTCAGCAAAACGCCAAAACCTTGATGGAACAGATCCAACATGGGAAAGAAAAAGAATTAGAGCGAATAAGAAAGGAAAAATTTGGGAAAGGAAATGAATTATTAGGCAATGCACGAGAGAAATATGAAGCAAGAGAGTGGGATGAGACAATTCGGTTAAGCCAAGAGGCAGAACAAACCTTCGGAGAATTAGGCGATTCGGATGACCGATCCAAGTGTCAAGCATTAGTTGATAATGCCACCACCCAGAAGAAAAAAGAAAAGGAAAGGGAAATGCTTCGCCAAAAAAACCAGGATTTGATAAAAACCGGCAAAGAACACCTGAATAATAGACATTGGAACGCCGCACTTGAGGCTTTTTCCGAATCGAAATCGATATGCGCCAGTCAAGAGTGGATCGAAGAGGCCCAATATGCTGATGAGATGATGGCAAGAATCGAGCAGATGAGGGAACAATCTTTCCCATATGATATGGGAAATCGCATACTTGAAGAAATCAGTAAAATTATTAAGAAGGTTGTGGTGGGCGGAAATGGGGGTGTCGGAAAAACTGCCTTACTAAAGCGCTATTTTGAGGGAGAATTTTGTAAAAGTACCCCAAGGACTATCGGAGTTCAATTCTTCAGCGATAAAATGAAGGTGAACGGGGATGAAGAAATCATAGTCTTTTGGGATTTCTGGGGCGCAATGCTTATAACCGCTCATTCGGTTGGTCCTCGCCCATCTAAATCCACCCAGGGGGTAGAATCCGCTAAGACCGGAGATATAAACGCGACCATAATGGCGGATAAGGACAGCTATGTCGATGCGGGAAGCCCCGACTCCAATTACGGCGGTCAGGATTGGCTGAAATTTGGTTATTATATAACCGATTTCGAAGAGACGTATTTGCATTTTAATTTTTCGAACCAGCCATCCGGTTGGACCAAGGCGGCGGTATCCATAGACATGTTTTCCGTATCGGAAACATTTGAGGCGACTGTATCCGTAATTGAGGGTGCTTGGGACGAGTACACGATCGATTGGATGAACAAGCCGGCGCACGG
>CAZDJH010000572.1:0-2512 GCA_964505645.1 uncultured archaeon
AAATGGTAAGTCTTAGACTCTTTCATTAAATGAGTAAAAGCATTAACCTATTCCTTCCGATTGCTTAAAGTAGTTTTTACATTCTTAGGATCACGAGCATGGTGAAATACACCAATTATAATAATTAAATCGCGTTCAATGATAAAATAAACTATATATGGAAACTTTCGCAATAAGTAACGATGAAAATTCTTATATTTTTTAGGATATTGAAAAGGATTTTCCAGAATTAATTCTGTACACGAATAAAAGGTTTGAAGAAAATCATTTCCAAGACCAAATTGTTTTTCTTCATACCACGTAAAGATTTTTTGAATATCTTTTTCGACATCCGGATGAAATTTCAAATGATAACGTTTATCCATCTTTTAAGCGATCCTTTAGATCTTTAAGGGATAGTAGATTATCTTTATCGAGCGAACATTGACGCTTTTCTAGTTCTTGCTTATGGCTTTCTGGTACGGGTTTCGAACTAATCTCAGATCTAATGCTATCCCATAGATTTTCAACGAGTACAATTTTTTCTTTCGTTGAGAGTTTATCTATTTCGGGAAACTTTTCAAGAGACATGTTATTTTAATAATAATTTTCCAGAAATTTATTTTTTTCCATTTTAGTTATTAAAGATGTGTATCATCTAAATAGAATTTATATTGATTTTCTTATGATGATTGATGCATGGAATAAAGCGAGGTAAATATTTTAACCTTTAAGAGAATAACCGGTTTACTATCATTATTGACATTTTTTCTCGCTTTTTATGGGTTAAAGGATTTTTCAATATTTGGCTTATTCCTCTGGGATGTCCAAATGGAGGCATTTTTGGAGCTCGTGAAAGCGTTTACGTATGGTAACTTCCATCACTTGCGCTACTTCCGCGGTTCTTTTTTGGGTTCTTTTTTCATTTGAGATTTTTAATGCTGCATAGATTGCTGCCCGACAAAAGCCAGACCTCCATCATCGAGTTCCTTGAATAAATGACCGCGATTTTGGGAAGCCGGAAATTATTGCGAGAGAAATTCCACGTGTTACTTGTAATGGGTATAAAATCAACTTTTTATAACATATTAGACTATAAATGATAATCTTTAGATGAAGAGAAATAATAAAATAATCTCCTTTAGAGGGAAAGAATTATTCCAACGGGATGCAGAAGTTCTGCTGGAACTGGAATCATTAGCAGATAACGAATTTAGATGTTATGATGGAGTAGACTGGGAAATGGATATGGGGTTCTCAATCTCTAATTTGAGAGTATCGGGAATCGCCATATGTAATAGTACTTTAAGAATTCTTCCCGAGGCAATAGGGAACTTAAAATCTCTTAAAATACTAATATTAGAGGAAAATAAGTTAAAAACCCTTCCAGAATCAATTGGAGATTGTGAATATTTAGAAATATTAAGTGCTCAAGGGAATGAAATCAAGCAACTTCCTGATTTAATCGGAAATCTGAAATTCCTTACGATTCTATTATTGACAGAAAATAAAATTCGAGAGATTCCAAAATCCATGGGAGATCTTTCTTCCCTAACTCAATTATTCATGATTGCAAATCAACTAGAATCCCTCCCAAGCTCTATTGGAAACCTTAATTCACTCACCCAACTATGGTTAGGGGATAATGAATTGAAAAACCTCCCAGAATCAATAGGAAACCTTACACAACTCGAAGATTTATGGATATATGAAAATTATCTGGAAGAATTACCAGATACTATTGGAAATCTTAAATCCCTAAATAATTTAGCTTTATGGGACAATTATCTAACTTCTCTTCCGGAGTCAATAACAAATCTTACTTCCCTTAAGGACTTACTTGCATGGAATAATAAAGTCTCCCAGCTTCCCGAGTCCATAGGCAATCTTGAGTCCCTTGAAGAATTAGAATGCTTTTGTAATAGAATCACTGATTTACCTGTTAGTGTAGGCAATCTTAAATCTCTCCACGTATTGAATCTAAGCCATAATCAGCTTAGCTCACTCCCAGAATCAATCGGCAACTTGAAAAATCTTAAAGTTTTAGATGTGAGAGATAATAAATTGTGTTCTCTTCCTAAATCAATAATGCGTTTATCTCCTAAAACAAAAATAAATGTAAAAAATAATCCCTTCGAGCCTTCTCTAAAACTCCTTTAGAGCAAAACAAATCCATTCAGATTGGATATTATTAGTTTTCTATGACACGTTTTAACTTCTCTAAATTATTTTTAATATTGAGAGCAGGTGGGCGTATCACTTAGTCCAAGTCCGTTCCATTTAAGCAATTAGCTTTTCCATGAAGATCATTTACTTCTTCTAATAATTGAAGATCCTTTTTTAGGTGTTCTAATGCCTTACGATTCTCTCCCTCTTTAAAATAAATTCCTTCCATGTTTAATAAGAAATTAGCGATATCTGATTTTTATTCTAAAGATTCATGAATAGCGAGCGAGACGAAAATGATGTAGGCCCCTCTTAAATCTTTAAATAAGAGATCTCAATTTTACATTATTTTTAAATTAAATTAATC
>CAZDJH010000573.1:0-2511 GCA_964505645.1 uncultured archaeon
AATAAATGAGAAACAACAGAAGCCATGGCATCCAAGTGTTGAACCAGAGAATATCATCAACTTCAAGAGCTTCTTTTTTTCAATTAGATGAGATGATAAATTATCGCTGGGAAGGCGAATTAGGTGATCAAGATGTGGACTCAGACAGATTAAAAGATATAGTTGAGAAAAAGCAACCGTTAATTAACTTGAAGGGTGAATGGATACTCATCGAGCAACAGGATATTGATATGATTAGCGACATTTTTAACAAAACAGAAGGGATTGGAAACTATTCGGGTGTTAAAGGTAAAGTTTCCTATATCGATGCCTTAAAATTGGGGCTATCCGAGAAGGTCACCTTCCGGGAAGAAAAATCTAACTATAGCGTTGTAATAGAGGGAAATCTTAATCAGATAATTGATAGAATAAAAAACTTCGCTAAATTTGAAAAAGTTAAAGAACCCACAGACTTTCAAGGCGAGCTTAGGGAATACCAGAAAGAAGGAGTGACATGGTTAGCCAATCTCACTGAACTTGGGTTTGGGTTGGTTCTCGCAGATGATATGGGATTAGGAAAGACTATTGAGGTAATTGCCTTACTTCTTCATCTCAAGGAAAAATATGAGGAAAACATGGGCGCGATTTTAGTAGTATGCCCCACTTCGGTAATATATAACTGGAAAAAGGAATTGAATAACTTTGCACCCTCTTTAGAAGTTATCCTCCATCATGGCTCTGAGAGAGCAGAAAGTGTTTCATCCCTTTCTAAATACTTAAAGCCACACCAAATTATCCTCACTACCTATGGTACTTTACGAAATGATGTAGATCTCATGAAAACCGCTCCCTTTAGTGGAGTAATTGTGGATGAGTCCCAAAACATGAAAAATCCTAAAGCTCAACAGACCCAAGCCATTTATCAATTACAAAGTCAATATCGGGTCTGCTTAAGTGGTACTCCAATAGAAAATCGCTTGATGGAATTATGGAGCCTTTTTAAATTTTTAAATCCGGGGCTATTAGGCACTCAAAAAGAATTTCGAGAGAATTTCGTAATTCCCATTGAAAGATTTCACGACCAAGACACTGCGGAACGTTTAAAAAAAATAATTGCTCCCTTCATTCTTAGACGAGTCAAAACAGATAAAACTATTATTAAGGATTTGCCCAGTAAGCGGGAAATGAAAATATATATAGATTTAAGTGAAACACAGAAAGAACTCTATGAAAAACTCGTATCGAAGACATTAGAGGAAATTGAAAGTTCTTCTTCCCAAAAAAGCATGATCATACTGGCTTTATTGACGAAATTAAAACAAATATGTAATCATCCTTATCAATTTCAACATAAATCAGTTTCACGAGAAGAATTGCTAGATAGTTTAAAACAATTTATTTCTATGTCCCCAAAATTGGACCGATTAATCGATATGCTCGATGAAGTAATAGTAAAGAACGAAAAGGCAATAATATTTACCCAATTCACTCAAATGGGGGATATTTTGCGAGATGTATTAGAATTCAAGTACGATTTTCCCATCCTCTATTTTCATGGAGGTATTCCCGCGGATAAACGAAAGGATATTATTAACAGATTTCAAGACTCAAATGCTAATACCCCTCCAATCTTAATCCTATCTCTAAAAGCGGGTGGAACAGGCATTAACCTTACAGAAGCCACAACTGTATTTCATTTCGACCGCTGGTGGAATCCTGCAGTTGAAAAACAAGCAACAGATCGAGCCTATCGGATTGGGCAGACAGAAAACGTAAATGTATATAAATTTATTACTATAAATACAATAGAAGAGAAGATCGATAATTTGATTGAAGAAAAGAAAGAGCTGGCAGATATGGTTATTACTAGTGGCGAATCTTGGATTTCAGAATTAAGTGATGATAAATTAAAAGAATTGATTTCAATGGAAAAATAATTATTGGAGTATGAATGTTAAAAAATGAGTAATCGACGTAGGGATTATAGAAGGGAACCAAAAAAGAAAATCTATACAATTGATAAAGAGAAGCAGCACGAAGAAGTTATACAGATTAAAAGAAATCTATATTCTTTTTGCGATTCCCGTTGGGGAAGGCAATGGATCCACTCTATGCTTAAAATAGGCCGCCCTTATCGTATGCGTAGGGCAATAAACTATGCAAAAGATACCCGAAGAATAAGCAATCTCAGAATTAACAGGGGTGAGATTTTTGCTTTAGTTCAAGGTACAGCCCCATCACCTTATCGTGTGAGAATACACTTTAAGCTAATACCAGAAAGGAAGTGGGAAAAGATTGCTGATGAACTTTCAGATAACATATTTAACTTAATAACCTTATTAGATGGAAAATTAACACAAAAAATAATTGAGATTTTTGAGTCCCACGGCACATCCTTATTTCCTGATGTTTCAAAAGGATTAAATGCGAAGTGTTCTTGTCCAGATCCCGAAGTTCCTTGTAAACATATTGCTGCAACGATCTTATATATCTCTAAGGTCTTAGATTTCAATCCCCTTATTTTAATGAAAT
>CAZDJH010000574.1:0-2492 GCA_964505645.1 uncultured archaeon
GATTATGTTTCAAAAGGAATTAGATACCTTGGAAGATTCCCTCACTAAATTAGAAGGATTAAGAGAGGAAATCTTTACGGACATAAATATATGCTTGTTGCACCATCCTCCGAGCTATACTATTTATACAGACCGAAGAAAAGGAGATGAACGATTGTTCTCTAAAATCCAAGAGTTTAAATTTATTAATAGCATAGTATACGGGCATATTCATAAAGAAAAATCATTTAAAATCTATAAAAAAGTGAAGGGAATTCATTTATATTGTGCTGCAATAGACCAGCTGGGTTTTAGACCAATTAGAATTAAAATTTAAAAATCCCAGTGGGATTAATTAGGTATTTAATGAATATAACTATTGCCCGCATACTAGACAGTCTTCTCGCTTATCTAAGAAGAAATGTTCCACGGAATCCGAGAATAGGTCAAAAATAATCCTATGGGGGCATTTATGATCGTGAAGATGGTGAATTACTAAATTCATCGCTAATAAGGAAGAGAGTGGTGATGTCTATGTCCTATATCATTTCAAAGATCCCATTCGTAGGCTTATATCAGCTGTAAATATTATTAATATACATTAAGCCACTATTATCATATTACCATACTAACCTAAAATTATATTAAGCAAGATAGCCTTTATTTTTATTATCGAGATTTTAAGTTTATAAGTAATAAGAATGAATCATTATGACCAATAAAATTACATTTCAATACACGCAAGAATTCTGGTTTATCAGCGCATTCATTAACTCGGTGAAGGTTGATGGAGCCTCGATCTCGTCAAAATTAGAACGCTTCATTAAGGATCGAATATCAAAGATATCAAAAAAGGACGCCTATCGCGAGGAATTTGCAAATGAATTAGTGAATATGGCAGAGAATATCACGCTGAGTTGTAAGTGGGTGGAATATATCCCTAATTTTCCATATTATAATGAAAATACCAATAGGTATTACGATTCCTTGGGGTACTTTTATTTTGAAGTTGAATATTATAAAAAGAATCCTAAAAAAAAGGAGAACATCAAGGCCAACCTTATACAACAAATTCCCTACATTATTGTATCGGAAATCAAAAATAAAAATCTATTCCTCGGCGAAGAGGTATATTTCGATTTGGAGAGCCCCATTTATATCTTTGTCACCTCCAATAAAACCAATCCCGCTAATATCGAGTGGACGGAAGAAAATATAGAAAAGTACAAGCACACCCTTTCTTACTGGACGGTTTTATACTCAGGCCAATGGGAAGATTATTCACCGAAATTATTTGAGGAGCGGATACAGAATAATTTATCAAATAGGCTTTCGGAATTGCATTATATTAATAGAAATTCGGGATTTGTATATATGGCAGAACAAAACTACGAAGAGCACTTTGAACGATACATGGTTGGGAATGTATTAAAGCCATCCGCTGAAATGAGAGCAATCCTTTTTTCCCTCAGGGCAATAAATAACTCCTTAGATATCCTCTTCCTAAATACGCATTCAGAGGGGATCATAAATGTAGAGAACTTGGAGGAGAAAATTAAGAACTTGCGATATTTACGGGGTATTCTGCAAAATATACTAAGTAAGATTTATAATGAGTTGGACTACAATAGAAGGCAGCATTATACGAAGGTGTTAAAACACTTAGTGGACAAGTTTGATCTCCGAGGGGTAAAGAAGCGTTTGAACGCGAAATTCGATTCACTCTACGATACAATGCAGGAAATTTACCAAAAGAAGGTGCAAGAGGACCAAGAAGAGACCGAAAAGGCATTAAATATTCTAAACTTCCTCTTAGGCGCCGGAATCCTTGCGGATTTGGCGCAGCTGTTAATGATTGCCCTAAGCTTAAGTGAGGGGGATATTACGGCAGTTGCTCTAAATAGCACTTTTGCGGTAATAATTTCCGGAGTGCTGGTAATTGCCATTCTCTATTATGTTTTTGTGAAATTCAAGGCAAAAAAAGAGAAGGCGCGAGCGACCGTTGATGGAGTAATCCTAAATGAAAACGAGGATAAGATAGTGCTGATCAAACGGAAATTTCCTCCATTTCAGGGGTATTATGCTCTCCCTGGAGGCTTTGTCAATAAGGGAGAACCACTTGAAGATGCCTTGAAGAGAGAAGTGAAAGAGGAGACCAATCTAAGGGTATCAGTTATCAAGACGATTGGGGTGTATAACGATTCCGATCGGGATCCCCGCGGGGATATAAACTCAACCGTGTTCCTCTGTAAAATAAGCGAAAAGGATTATGACCTTAAGCCAAAAACGGATTCTCTAAGTGTAGAATTTATGCCCATTAGTAACTTAGATAAGATAAAGTTAGCCTTTGACCATCGGGAGATTCTAGAAGACGCTAAATTGATTGAAAAGGATTCAATTTTTGATTGATAATTCATTGTTCATTGTTCATTGTTCTTATAAAAACTAACAAAATTATCTATAGAACAAAATAGAAAAAAAATGTCGGTTAGAGATTTAAAGTTTAGCAATTA
>CAZDJH010000575.1:0-2486 GCA_964505645.1 uncultured archaeon
GTAGCAACTCCCTAATCTTATTAGAACTATTATCAAGATTTAATTTGAGACCACTAATCGATGATTTTAAGGTTTCTTCATCGAAATTGCTTTTAACATAACCAATGGGATATATTGTAAAACTTTGCATTGTACGAAAGATAATTTAGCAATTTTATTAAGGTTTCATATTCTCTTATATCTTAGTATGATATTCCTAATCGACCGTTGTAAAAAGTCTGGACCTTTGCGGTTATTCACAAATATCCTCTTGAGGGCCAGAAAGCGGACGGTCTCGACAATGGCATATAACCGCGTCGATAAGCTTGTCCCCTGAAGATCTTGAGGGGCACATGGTCCAATTACGGTCTTACCTACGAAAGGCCCTTAAAGGCTGGTATCAATTCACATTAATATACAATCCATAGAAAAATAGAATGTGATAATAATAAATCTTAAGTCATTACTTGATAAAGCGCGCCAATTATTGGGGGTTGATGGTGGATATGTGGGAATAGTGGGGGAGACAGGCGACTTTTTTGAGTTAGCATTACAATTAATTCAAATTGGAAATAAAAAGGACTTCATTAACCTTTTAGAGGAAGAAAATCCAGTATCTAGGGCTATGGGAATCGTATGTTTGGTTCGCACAGAGGGAATAAAATGTAAAGATGTTATAATGCCCCATCTAAAGGACAGGAGTTCAATATTGCTGATGCCTGGCGGCTGTACATTACTCAAAACTACCTTAGGAAGATTAGTTTGGGAGTTTTTTAATAATATAAATTATTTAGGGTTTGATGTGGAAGAAAAACCCTTATTACCCGAAAGAGAGCTGATTTCATTCAACCTTAATGTCCTTATAAATGACCAATACACGAGTTTTCACTGGAAAGCCTCTCGTAAGTTAGATGATGTTATAAAAAATGAAAGTCTCCTTCTTAGGCTCTCTAATCTGAAGAATGTAGCCCCATCATTATCAGTAGAAGATCTCTTAAAGGGGATTGGTAGGATTGAAGGGAATGAAAATATTCGCAAATTCCTTAGAAAAATGCTCAATAATAAAGGGTTGAGTGTAAACGAGAGACTTGCCGCGGGCTCAGCTTTAACACGAGAACTCAATATCCAAAGCTTTAAGTTATTAACTGATTTAGAATCTTTCTTCAATGAAAAAGCGGAAAATTCGGGAACTTATCTATTGCAGTTAACTCATCTAAGGAAAAAGATACTAGATCTCGTGCATTATACATTTCAGGAAAATACTGAGGATTGGATGGAGGATCATAAAAAGGATTTTATTGATCTAATTTCAGTGCCCCATCCAGATGCCCTCTATTATTTAAGGGCGTACGGCCTAAGTTTTCTTGATAGATATTCAGAAATGAGAGAACCTCTTATAGAATGCCTATTTAATTTAGCAAATTTATCTCCAAAATTCATGCATTCGTGGGATACATATTCGAATTTCCCGTACAAAATAGAATTATTTCTTTATGGCCCCAAGAAAGCGGAGATTGAAGATATGTTGGGAGAACAAAAATATTCAGAATTTACTCATTTAGTCAAAAGACATATCCGAAATTGAAGTCTCCCCGTCCTAAAGGTCATTTTTAATTTTGATTTATTCCATTTAAATGTTATGAGGGTCTTGAATTCATGAGTTATAAAATGCGAATCATGACCGACCTAAAGGGGCCAGTGCTTTCTCGCCCAATAATGGTAAATTGGCATTAATTTGCAGAATTTGCATTAAGAGTATTAAAGCATTTATTCTCTGTTAAACTAATCCTTGAGAATCTTTGAATCTTTTAATAACTTATAATGGGGAGAAAAAGTGTGTTTCCGTTTGCTGTGGGATTGTCCCTCTTTCCCACTCAAAGAAATTTATGGTTTATAAAAGAACTTGAAGTAGAAGAGAGTTATATTAAAATATAAGGTTAATTTTCTAAAAAGAACACGCAAAATTGAATCAATCATGCTTTCGAAAAGGCAATTCCCTCTATCCCCTGGAGCCCATCTACTTGACTAAATAACTCTTCCAGCTTGTCTGTGCCGCCCCATTCCTCCGGATAGCGAACTCTTAGGCGGGCCTTTTCCAACCCGAACGCAACAGGCATAATATCATGATGTTCTATGGTACAACTATCTGGCAGAACACCTTCCAGCTTTTGAATTAACTCTTCAAAATCAACATCCTTATCTTCGGGAATAATATCAATTAAAGCAACATATTCAGCCATTTCTATACCTCCAATATATGTTTTTTTCGTTTCTCTTTGCTATTTGTTTATTTGGTATTTATATTATTAAATTTTTTATACTTCTTGAGAGAGGTAATAATAAGTAATTTAATTTCCATACAGAATCTTTCATAAACTTTACGGATTCCCCTCTCGTGTGTCCTACTATACAAACTACCGTTTTATTTTATTTCCATTACAAACCGCACTACCCCTAAGTTTATGAGTTTTCATAATTAAGTTTATGAGTTTTCATAATTCGAGTTA
>CAZDJH010000576.1:0-2482 GCA_964505645.1 uncultured archaeon
GTAAAAATTTTATTTTTTTCTCATGAATAGTGATTCATAAATCTCTTTTGCACATCTTTTAATTTAACTATCGGAGTTTATATATACATTTATAGATAGATAAATACCTAATTAAACTCATAAATATAAAAGGTAAAAAAATATGGATTTAAATAAAAAGGCAATCGCAGCTCTAGCATTACTTCTAGTTGTTTCATATGCCATTTCCATGGCAACAGCTGGCGTAAGTGGTCCAGGTTGCGGTGAAACCATGCCTTAAAATAACTCAATTTATTTTTAAATATTTTTCTTTTTTTTATTTAATACGCATCGTACAAGGTTCATAATATAAATCTCGAAAACTTAAGTGCTTATTATCTTAATTATTATTTTGTTCTGCCCCCATTTTCCTGTTTAAAAAAAGCTTATTAATAGATGGCTGACTTTTGTCAGTGAGAATTTTTTTCTTATTTAGTATATATATCAAACAATAAACTAAACTATTTGTTAGCTATATAAACCTTGTAAGAGATTTAGTCTATGTAAATCGTAAAATTATCGAGAAATAATTCCAGAGGCATTTCCTTTTTTTAATTTTAGTACTTCATCTATTGAACTGAGGTTTGCATCTCCATAAATCGAATATTTTAAAGCGGCCGCAGCCACGGCAAATTCCAATGCTTTCTGTAAATCATCTTTATATGTTATTAATCCATAAATAAGACCCGCATTAAACGCATCTCCTCCCCCGATTCTATCAACAATGTAATCGATATTATACTTCATTGTAGAATATATTTTACTACCATTATAAAGAACACCCGATAAGGTATTATGAGAAGATGAAATCGTATTTCGTAAAGTAAAAGCCACCATACTGAGGTTAGGATAGTTCTTCATTACCTCCTTGAGAATATTTTCATACTGGTCCGCATTATCCTCCTTTAATGCCGCCTTCTGTTGGGTTCCCCTAATTCCAAGCATCTTTTGTATATTAAACTGATTTCCCATGAGTAGGTCGCAATTCTTAATTAAGGGCGGCATGATCTCTGTAGGATTCTTTCCGTAATTCCATAACTTATTCCGGTAATTCAAATCGCAAGAGATTGTTATATTCTTTTCTTTAGCTTTTTCTACAGCGTTTAAACAGATGCTTGCTAAATTTAATGAAAGAGCGGGAGTAACACCTGTCCAATGAAACCATGAAATACCATCAAATATTTCATCCCAATTGAACATCGCTTGTGTTGCAGTGGATATTGAAGAATCCATTCTATCATAGATAACATTTCCTGAGCGGAGGGATGCTCCTTTTTCAAAGAAATAAATACCTAACCTCTTACCGCCTCTTAATATCTTCTCAACATTCACCCCATATCTGCGAAGATAACTTATACATGCTTCTCCCAATTGATTTTCAGGTAGTCTGGTTAAATATTCAACATTGAGTCCAAAATTAGCAAGCGAAACTGCCACGTTTGCTTCTGCACCACCATATATCGCATTAAACGAACTTGCTTGAAGAAACCGCTGAAAATCGGGAGGAGAGAGTCTTAACATTATTTCTCCGAACGTGAGAACTTTATCTTTCATTTTAACCAATCCTTCATACATTAATTAATCAATAGGTATATAAATAATATATTGAGTATTTCTCTCGACTTTTAAATGATAAATTTATTGCTCTCTCCCTTTGGATATTAGTATACCCACAATCACCATAGGAATAGCTAAAAAGATGAACATTAATCCATGAATTACATCATTCTTGGTGACATTTCCAATGACACTCATAAGGGGGCTCAACAGTCCGATCAATTGGGCTATGCCCAGAATTGTAATCTTTTTCCTTATTCGGGTTTCCGAACGGTCAATTTCATTTAGGGCAATAATAATTCTTACAAGGTTATAAATCATGAAGCTTATGGCCAATATACCCGTAGTCAATAATGAAACATAATCCTTATTTGCTTTTACTTCGGGAGTTACCTGTATTACCTTATATGGAAAAAATAATACGATAATCCAAGCAATTATCGAGATAAGGATTAAGATTTTTGTTGTTATTTTCTTTAAAAACATGGAACCTTGAGTAAAGACTTGCATCGAAAGAACAAAAAAAAGCACCCCCACCACGATCATATATAATGAAAGATTAAGAAGAACTTCATTTATTAACACGGATAGCGGGAATTCATAGAGAAATAACACAAATGCATATAGTGCGAAAATTATAAAGGAGATAATAAACATTTTATTGCCGATGTACTCGAAGTTTTTCCTATAGATGATAAACCCAATATAAAAACCGCTTAATACGGTAATAATCTGAAAAATCATTGAAACAATGTTTATTGTTCTTCACCCATATGTTAATTTTTATGATTATAAAAATAAATCAAATTAGAATATTTAAGTCTATTCTTTTCTCAATCTGAATTAATTTTAACAATATTATCAAGATACACTAGGAACCCTCAGCCATGACATTTTCATTGGTCTT
>CAZDJH010000577.1:0-2482 GCA_964505645.1 uncultured archaeon
AGCCTTTATCAAAAAGAAGGACGATTAAAGGGTTATTATTATTCCTCTGTTGAGAATGTGATATTTCGATTTTGAACGAGTTTAGCTTTCAAGAATTTGATAATTCTTTCATTTTCTTGAACTTCTAATGAACTGCCGCATTCAGGACAGCGGAAATTTAGTTCAAAAGCCTCTTCAAACGTATAATTAATATTTCCCTCTTCACACTCTCTACAAGCAAAAAACTGATTTTCCTTCTCGTATTCTAACCGGTCTCTAAGTTTTTCTTGCAGATTCCTTTTCTTCTCGAATAGAATTTCAGGTAATAAGTCAAAATCATCCCACCAGAAGTAGATGAACCATCCCGTAGCCTTATCCCGTATACGTCGAAACTTGGCTAACTTTTCAGAATATAAGATGTATAAGGTCTTCCGAACGGTATTTACCTTTAAGATTTCTTCATCTTCGGGTTCAAAATCTTTTTTCCCTTTAATCCGCTCTTTAATGTTTTCCGCGATATCTTCGTCAGTTATCTCCTCTCCTTTTGATTCCAATAATTCTCTTCCCACTTCAATAGCGATATCTCCTCCAATAATATATAAAAAAGACATTAATAACGGCTTTAGTTTTTTAATTTATCTCTTCCCTCTGATTTTATTTAATATATATTAAATATTTATTCAAATATAAAAAATTTGTTTTAAAAGACCATAAAAGGATCATAAATTAAACAGATATGGTATACTCTTTGCGAAAGGATTTACCGTCGCATTCAACTGTTCTGATTAACTTCCCTTTCCGAATTGCCAAAATACGCATCATCCTTGAGTTCTTTACATCTCTGGGGATTTCAATGTCATTAATATTATATATGTTAGTTAAAGTAATATCAGTCCAATCATCGGGTAATTCTTCCTTGAAGTCGGGCATAAGGTGATCATATATTATCTCTAAGTGTTCTGGAGTGGTTTCAATATATCCTCTTGAAAATGACACCCGCTTATCGATATCGTCTTCAATGGGATTCTTTTTTGAGGGTTTTGGTAATTTCTCATCCGTTTTTACCTGGCAATATTTATTGATTTTAAAATTTAACATTAAATAACAATCCTCTCTAAGCGTCTCAATTATTTCAAGGATTCTTTCCCGTGATAATTCATCTGAAAATTGCCCCTTGTAACCCTTTGATTTTCCTGATTTCTCTTTTAGATCCCAATCTAAATTCAGTTCTATTAATTTATCGCTTATATCTCTTCCGGTAATAACCTTTCCCTCTACCTCTATTAAAGAATTGGGCGCAGTCTTGGTAACAAGTTCTTGTATTAAATCTTCATATTCAAATGACCCTTTTAAAGTGACTTTCGTGGAGTACTTTTTCATCTTCATTGCGGGTCCGGAAAATTCGCCCTTTGAGTAGCGATAAAAATGCTTGTGCACATCCATATGTTCTTTTGCGGGAGTGTCAAAATCGGGCTTTTCTATTATCTTATTTAAAAAATGCATGCATTATCAATGTTAAATTGTATATTCTTCGTTGCTTTTCTCTATTATATTAAATAACAAATCTTCATACCTTTAAACTTTTATTGGTTATTAAATTAAAAATAATATATTAAGAGTTCTGGTTTAAAGGATTATACATATGTTATTTCAAACTAACCTTACTGAGTATCAAGTCCCCTCAATTCCTCTCTGGATTTTAGCGTGGTTGTGCCTCGTGATGGGAATTATTTCTTTAATCGTCTTATTGGTATATACCCGATATGGCAGGGAATTTTCGCTGAAACTTTCAGTCATTACGGTAATTTTGACTTCTGTGTCGCTCGGCTTTTCCATCCACTTTTTCTTGTTAAATCTCGGAGTATATATATAAATATCGCCTTAACTCTGTCTTTTATTTCTATTTTTAACTTGAAAAAGTAAGCTTTTTATTATCGGGTTAAATTATATTAGTAATCAATTAAATAACAATACTTAATCAAATAGGTAAAAAATATGTTACTGCAAGCTGGAGGGGATGCCGTATTATTTCTCTTAGGGCTTCTTATTGGCACGATTGTTGTCGCCTTAATTTTATACATAGCCACGATGCTTATTATCTCGAGTCAAAAGGCAAAAGATAAGGTTATTTTGATAGTAATTGAGGCGCTCATCGCGGTGCTCGTCCTACCGATTATTATCGGGGCAATCCAACAAGTACTTAGTTCTATTGGACAAGTATTAGCAGCTCTAAGGGTTGATGGGGGCGGAAATTCCGGTTATTTGGCTCAATTAGGGATCATTTTTGGATTTCTTATCTTGTTAGCCATGACAAAATTCTTCTTAGATACAACGTGGAGTTCTGCCGTCTGGATATCCATTATAACGCTATTTGGGCTCTATGTCATCTTGACAATCTTTCCAGAATTAAATGTATTCTTGACTACAGGGCTCTGAGACAAAAAAACCTATCTCTCATTTTTTTTTATAGTGATTATATATTTAGTTTTTTTTTTTTTTTTTT
>CAZDJH010000578.1:0-2480 GCA_964505645.1 uncultured archaeon
ACCCCATGGTTCCACTGGGATAAAACAAACTCAATTGAGAAATGATTTTGATATCGATTTATTCATTGGGTTGGACTTAAATTTATATAAGGAAAAATATAAAGGCTTAAGCAAAACCAAATTGAAAAAAGCGCTTAAAAAAGACTTTTTAAACCTCTGCAATACTTGGATCATCGATTCACTTACAGCTAAGGAATTTAAAAATCCATCACTCTCCTATGCTGAACATCCCTATGTATCAGTTGATTATATCTCGCCCAAGTCCGAATTTAAGATTGATATAGTCCTCTATTTGGATGTGTCACTGGAATATATTCGGATGCACGGTCCAATAACCGCTGTGGATCGAACTCCACATCATTCACGATTTGTGAAAGAAAACCTAAGTTTAGATCAAAAAAATGATGTTCGCTTATTAAAACAGTTCTTCAAGGCATCTCATAGCTACGGGGATAAGAGTCCGGTGGGAAGAGCGGGTTTTATTGGATATAGCGCAGAGTTACTTATATATCACTTCGATGACTTATTGAACGTATTTCAGAACTTTAAAATACTCCCTTATAATCCTTTAGACTACTTTGGTAGAGCTCCCCTTGAGTTGAAAAAAGTTCCACACTTTCGAGATGATTGTTTTATTCTTATTGACCCCATTGATGAGAATAGAAATGTCGCATCAGCGATTTCAGAGAGAGCTTATATGTTTTGCAATTATAAAATTAGCCAATTTTTAGAAGCCCAATCTGCCCATTACTTTAAAACTAAACATATTCCTCTTTTCGATTCAAAATCATCAAAAATTCTGAACAACCTATTCATTATGGAATTCAGAAATATAATTCCAGAAACCCATTATACTATTTTACGCGATAAATTATATTCATTAGGGGATTATATTGTTACCCATGGAGAAAAAGAATTTGATCATACCCCAAAATTTGGGAGTATTGTATTTGAATTATATTTTATTCCTGAAAAAGAGGAATATAACCTTGCTATCTATTGCGAATCTCCGACCCTTGAAAAATATTACAAACGGAGAGGACCCCCCCTAAAAATGAGAAAGGACGTTCAAAAGTTCAAGGCAAAGCATGAAAATTACTTTTCAAGGGATGGTTTTTTATGGGTGAAAACAAAAAGGAAATATCAAAAATTTCCTAATTTCCTAAATGAAAAAACTCGTGGTAGGATTCCAGAGAGCTTAAAACTTGTAAACATATCAAACGCTCTAAATGTTAAAACGATTTCGGCAAAAAAAGCCTTATATGTTTTGGAGAATATGGTATTACCCTTTCAAGGAATAGGCCATATTTCAGAAACTTAAATTGTTTATCCTTTTTCTGATTCTGAGAGTCTGAGAGTAGTAGAAAAAAAAAAAGAAAAGAGACCTTGCTTAAATCCCTCTCCAATAGACTTTTGGTGGATGGTCCTATTAATTATGAAAATAGAGACCAATTTTTTTTTACTTCTCTTTTGATTATATGGTTATAAAGTATTACTATATAATCTATAAAAGTATATTATATGGTGCTATTTAAAACAATATAGTAAAAAAGTGAAGTATGAATTTTTGGATATACTATTCTCATTTACATTTTCTATTGTTTAGAAGGCTCTATGTAAAAAAACCTCTCTACCATTTATTACACCTCTTATATTAAAAGAATCATAAAATAAATAAAAACCTGCTCTCACGCATGAAAATTCTAATAAAAGGTTCCTTCGAGATATCGTTCGTTTTAACTCTTTTAAATTCATAGTTTTTACTTCCATTTGATGGTCATTAATTATTTTTTAAAATTCGAGGGAGATTTTTTAAAAAAAATAACTTTATATAAAGTGGACTCTGATTTTATATTGCAGTAATCATGACAGATTACAGAAAAAAACACCTACGGGACACAATAAAGGCGATAAACGCATTAATGGAGCAGGGTAATAGATATGTGGATACCAAAATAGTACGGCGTATACTTAACATCCCCAGTTCTGACCGCTCATCTATAAACTTTATCTGGAGAGCTTTAGATACCTTAAAAGATGATGGCTATTTAGATATAAACGGGCGGGAAAGTCCGAGACTTTACATCATTCGGGCAAATAATAAGCTTAATTTCGAAAACGAAAATTGCGAGGAGGATAAGTGAATTTTAGTCCCATAAATTTCTCTTTTTTTAAAGTTGAGGAAAATTTACAATTTTGATATTTTTTTAAAACATTTGCTATAATGCTATTCGCATATTTATATATTGAAAATCTTTTAAAAAAGGATAAGGAAAAAAGGTATATCACAATTTATGAATTTAAAGTTGGTTCTAACGATGCTTCTTCAGTTGATATGTTTAATAAGGTAGGAACCGATAACAGGAACAAAAATCCGCCGATAAAGATGATCCATACAGGTTCTATGAAGGCAGAGAGTAGTGTTCCCAAGGGGACTAAAATCACTTTCGCAAGGACAAAAAACACCGCTATCGTCTGGT
>CAZDJH010000579.1:0-2469 GCA_964505645.1 uncultured archaeon
CCTGCGTTAGGAAAAATCCCTCATAAATGCTCCCAATTCCGATTATCAAGGTAATTCTTGCGAGTAAGTCAATTAACGCTAACTCTGTATTGAAGATTCCGTCATCAATAAAGATCGATATAAATCCCAAAACAAAACCAATAATTAAAAAGAAACCTCGATATTTCAATACTTTATCTTTAGATCGAACGGATTTAATGGCTAAGATAATGAAGGTTATTAAAGTTGCTAACATAGAGATAAGGTCATATGCTTCTTTTAAAAGAAGGACTGTCTCGCTCGTCGAAGCACTAAAAAATGCTAAATAGATATATGTACCAATCCATATTAGATTAATCAAGGTAAGGCCATAAAAAATCATTTTCACTACATTTGAATCGGAATAGAGTAGCTTATAAAATACAAAAAACCAGCTTACTATCATGATGGCATTAAATACGGGTAATATTAAAACAAGGACTTCATCTAAATTAGGAATCGCGACACCAAAGAAACCAAGGATTACATTTATAGATGTAACAATGAGCCCCGTAAGAAAAGCCAATAGCATTATGACTCCTGCTATCATCTCCCACGCCCCCGTATATCTATAATTCACGAAGAATTTATATGCCATTACTAATGTTACGAATAACAATAGAAATCCCAAACAGTGATAAATCATCTCTAATGCTGTCATTTTTATGTTATATTTTTTTCTTTAGAATAATTTATATATTAAGTAGAGGACTTGTAAAATAAAAAGTTATGTTTTTCTTTGATTTTTAGAAAAACACGTTTTATTTTGAGAGATAATTCTCATTGATCTAATAAAATAATAGAAATGAACTCAATATGAACTGGTTTTCAGCAGATTATCATCTCGGGCATTCAAATATCATTAAATATTGTAATCGGCCTTTTAAAAATACAGCGGAAATGGATGACTATATTATAAAGGTTCTTAAGCAAGTATCAAAACCCGGTGATAAACTTTATTATTTAGGAGATCTCACCTTTAAGGAAAAAATTGCTCGTGGTTTTTTTCGTGAATTTGAATATTTGGAGATCCATTACATTATTGGTAATCATGATAATTCTAAGGTATTAAAATTAGCCGAGGAAAATTGCGCATCAGTCTCACAAATTAAGCATATAAAATTAAATAATCAACCACTAACCTTATGTCACTATGCGATGCGAGTCTGGCCTAAGAGTCATTTTAATGCTTGGCAGCTGTATGGCCATTCTCACGGGAGATTACAACCCTTGGGTAAACAATATGATGTAGGTGTAGATAATAACCAATTTATTCCCCGATCTTTTGAGGAGATTAAAGAAATTATGAAGTCCCAACCAAATAATATTAACTATATTTCCCCCCAAGAAAGGATTTAAAAGATTTCTCCGAAAGATCCCTCATTTTTCGATAAATTAAAATTATAAATCTAGTTATAAAAAAATATATACGTGGAATTCTATAGTTATTTTATAGGTAAGATATAAAAAAAGGAATATTATTATGTCCGATGAGAAATCTAATGTTTATATACAATGCCCGATATGCCATAAAAGCGGAAATGTTAAAGTTCCGGTGGCGCTTGTGAAAAGCAAAAAAGCTGGGTTGAGTACAATTACCGTGGAGCGTAAAATTTGCGACCATACATTTCTTATCTATGTTGATAAGAATTTCAATATGCGAGAAAGTGAAAAGATCGAATATTTTCTCTCCCCTGAAATTGTAGATGAAATAGATACATCTAAAGAAGTAAATTTTGATCAGAACGATATAGAAAAGATTAAGTTAAATACGTATCCCTTAATGCTTTCTTATCTTTTAAAAGGCTTCTTCAATGCTCAAAGGATCGGGATGATTTTAAGTGATGAAAAAAGTTATTTATCAAATCTAATTAAAGATTTCTTAACTTATCTCTTTGAAGGTACTTTTGATATTAATTTCGAACTCTATAACTACGAGGAATATTATTCTAAGCAGAAACGGGAAAACTTAGATATTGTTATCCAAAATATTGATATATTAAAAGATAAAAATAAAATTATCACCGATGCTGATTTTGCTATTGAGAGGGGACTCATTCAAAAGTTTTATGACGGAGACGTGAAACTAGAGACTATAAAAACATTAAAATTAAACATCGAAAACGCTTATATACTTTCTAAGTATTTGAAAAAGATCATCAAGAAGAAAAAGTATTTAAATATCGATAAGATTATCAAATATTTGAAAAAGGAATATAACATTAATATAAATGTAAGGTATGCAGAATTTCTTATCTCAATCGTAAAAAACTACTATCATATTGAAGTTAAGGATTTATATAAAAATGTTGAGGTTCTTAAATTTAAAAAATTAGCAAAATAACGTGAAAATTAATTATTCTAGGAAATCTCATTACTTTTTTTAAATCTTTTTTTAGTTGATTGTGCTAAGAATTATAATAGAAAAAAAATAAAAAAATTATTTTTCAA
>CAZDJH010000580.1:0-2468 GCA_964505645.1 uncultured archaeon
TTTTGATGAAATTTTTTTTCGCTTTTTTTTTTTCATCATTTCAAAATAAAATGCATCATCGCGAAGCAGTCTTTTTTTGGTCCTTTTAAAGATAAGATCGTCTATTAATTGAATTATCTTTGTTTCCCCCCACTCTTGGAGTTGTTCGTTTTTAGAATTCATTCAATTGTGATTTCTCTATTGATTAGTTGATCTTACCATAAAATTAAAATTATATCTTAACTTATATTTCATAATTTTTTCGGGAAGTTTATCGCTTTTACCTCCCTAAAATTTTATTGTAAATCTTATTTGCATTATTTATAATTTGCTTTTTAAGATGATATTAATCTCATCCTTAATTTGATTGGATAAACCATTCATTTGAATTAAATGATTGGAATAGGCATATTTTACCAATTGAATTGATCTTTTAAACTTAATGGCTTTTTCATCCATTAAATGTCCTAACTTTTCTGGTTCACATACGAAATTGTTTTTATTGTTATTTAAAAATATTGGATCATTTTTAATTTTCTCAACACTAGCATTTACCACTTTACCCGAATTTTCCTGCACAAATGTAATACTCATCCAAATCAAAATACAGAAGTAAATATTGTTTTCAGATTTGAATACTTTTTTTCCACAATGGATTTTATCTTGAATGATATAAAGACTTTGCATAGAGCAAGTCATATCAAAAACTTTAGAGCGAAAAAAAACTAAAAAATCAGAAATATTATCAAAAAAACAATAAAAATCAATTAGCATTTTCATTACTTATTAATTATTATTTATTTAAGAGAGTTCCCCTATTTTTCTCCAATTATAATCTTTCCAATCACTTAAATCTAACTTATCGAAAAAGTCAGCTTTGCTTAACCCGAGAATTTTACCAATCTCTTTAAAAATAAAATCAATCCTATACCCATACTCACCAGACCAACCTCTCCACTTCCAAGTAGGAACTCGGATTAAATATGCATCGAAAGGGTAGTCATTAACTAACTTAGCATCTGTGATTTTATTATCTCTGTAATTATCTCTTTCTCTTTGTACTTTCCACTCATTATATACGTCCAATAGGGCCCCATCCTTCATTCTTTGTACAAAGTCCCCAACCTCGCTAATACTATTCATCTGTTTCATTTTTTTGACAAAAGTTTTTGAATAGGATGCTGGAAAAAGAGAATATAAGGATTCGCCAGAACTGGCAGCCATCAAACCTAATTTAGCTAAGAAGCCTATTCCGTCCTTTCTATGCTGTTTTCCATCTGATTCCACCACTATTATAATTTCCTTATTAAGAATGCTTTTAATACCATTAGGCACTTTATTTATTATACCTATATCAATAAGGTAATTTATAAAAGTTCCAATATTGATTTTGCAAAAATAATCTATTTCCATACTTTGAGCCCCAGGAAAATATAATACTTCTTTTCCTTGAATACCTAAATTTTCGCCTACTCTAGAAAAATCCTCTCCGTAAACAAATTCTTTTCCGAAGAAATCACCTATCATCTCACCTGTTATTTTTTCATTAATTTTCCTATCACATTTATTGCAACCATACCCATGAAGTAAATTACCAACCCTTTTTGCAACAGAATGCTTTTGGTAACAAGTTAAATAAACATATAAATCTGTTATCGTTTCTCTCCTTCCTCCCACACCTGATCCCTCGCGTAGAGTGCCCCTCCTTAGCATATTGGCTACTTTACGAATAAAACCCGCTTGATTTATGTCAAGAGATTTAAAACCCGCATTCATTGCAGCTTCCTTTAATGTATAATAGCTAACTTTCTTTCCATAACCAAAAAGTAAGTAATGAAAAGTATCCGCTAACAACTTTTTACCTCCTATAAGACCTCGATAAACATCAAAAAGTTCTATTAAAGAAGATCTCTCCTCCGTAGGTAAAACCTTCTCTAACTCTAAATACTCAATTAACTGTTTACCAGTGAATCTACTAAAAAGAGACACAAATATATCCATTCCATATTCAGTTGCTTTGGTTATGTAAGCACCGATAAAAGCAACCCGCTCTTCATAACTATTATAAAAGCTTGTTCCATCAATTAAATACGATCTCAATTGATTTTTAATCAATATTTCTGCATTTGTAATTGGAGCATTAAGAATAGATACTAGTTTACCATAAAGACTTGGTAAAGGAATTGTACCAATAAATCTTCCACTAATATCCTTCTTTGGGCTAAAATAATTAGTAATATGATTAAGATGTGAATTAAGGTGTTCTGGATCTATTGTATTGACACTACTCTTCTGCCACTCCTGCATTGCAGAAACAGTAGGCCCAGCCAGAACTTCCAAACTAGAGAGCGGAATTCTACCTTTCACACCTTGATCAGTTAATATAAAGCTAAAATCTTCGAAATCTGAATCCCATGCAATAATATCATGGATGGGATCATTGGGATATTTGTACTGGGGATTTAATGGATTTAAATTGTTAATATGGG
>CAZDJH010000581.1:0-2465 GCA_964505645.1 uncultured archaeon
TAAAAGGGAGGTCTTCCGTCAAACTTGTTAGAGAATCATTGAGATATCTCAAGAGATCTTCCATAAACCCCCCGACCTTGTCAGAGGGTATGCCTCTTTTAAAAATAAGTTCTTTAAGCCCTTTAAAATAGGTTTATCAAACGGAATATCAATATATTATCTCTATCATGGTTTTATTCTCAATTTTTAAATCTATTTTAAAATCAATTAAAATCAATTTCTTTTTAAAATCAATTTCTTTTTAAAATCAATTTCTTTTTAAATAATGGTCTCTATTACAAAAGGCTAAGGTAGATAAGGTTCATCTAATTTTATGTCTTTTTCTACAATGAAACACTCCACGACATTATTGAAGGTAAACGCGTATAAGATTTTGCTTCATCCTCTCCATGAGGGGAGGGGGGTTGGAAGTTATTGGATTGCCTTTAAGGTAGATATGCGTTAATTGAGGTAAGTCAACAAGGGACTCGGGGAGGTCGGTAAGCTTGTTATTTTCCAAGGATACGTTGTTCAACGACTGCAACCGAGACATGGAAGACGGCAACTCCTTGAGTTGATTGCCGGTTAAACCTAAAGCCTCGAGGGAGGTGAGGCCACCAATGGACTCTGGTAATCGGGTGAGATTATTCCAGGTGAGGTCGCAATATCTAAGCGAGGAGAGGTTGCCGAAGGAATCGGGTAGTTCGGTAAGCTTGTTGGTGTCACAGCCGAGGCGCTCGAGCGAAGTCAAGTTGCCGATGGTCTCGGGAAACGCAATGAGGTTATTTTTTTCAATATACAACTCCTTTAGGGAAGAGATCTCGCCGACGGACTCGGGCAAGGTTTCCAAGTTTCCGGGACTGCCCGCAAGCATCTCGAGGTTCGTGAGGTTGCCGATGGACTCGGGCAGCCCGCGGGGGTCCCTCACGCTGAAGGTAACCTCCCGGAGCGTCTTGAGGTCGCCGATAAAATCAAGAACCCTTTCGAGCGGGTTGTTTTTCAAAGATAAGATCTCGATGGATTTCAGCTCCCCGATTGAGGGGGGAATTTCGGTGATTTTATTGTCGGAAAGATATAACTCCTTGAGTTCGTCGAGGTTCGCGAAGCAGTCGGGAAGGATGGACAATTGATTCTCAGCTAGATCTAAATAATTTAAACTTGAAAGGCCGCCGATGGATTCTGGAATAGTTGATAAATTATTTAAGGAAAGTTTTAAATATTCTAAAGCCCCTAGATTTCCGATTTCATCGAAAAGGTTTTCTATTCCGCACTTAAAAACTCGGAGCCCCACCACCCTATTTTGGTTTACGGTAAACCCCAGCTCGACCCTTTCATATATTTCATCCAAGTATAAAGACTTCCCTCCCGTCAATCCCTCAATCTCCCGTAGCACGTCCGCCTCTTTCTTAGGGATTTTCGCCCCCCGAAATTCAACCAATTTCATCTTTTTTCATCCCTCTAATTTGGGTTTCTTTAGTAAAATATGGAAATGTATGTATTTAAATGTATCGGAAAGAAAATACCGATTATTGTGCCCAGTTGCGGAAGGTATCGAAGAACTCCTCGTGGAGATCCTTCATGTCCATTTTATCGTGGTATTCCCTCCAACCGGGACTAGAGATCTCGCCCAAACAGTATTTACCCGAATAGAAGGTTTCTAACTCCTTGAACATCCACTTGGGCTTGAAGAGGTAGCCGCCGTCCTTGTTGTAGGCAAGGCACCAAAAATTCAATATTGGGAGAAATTGAAAATTTAAAGGATGAAATAAATAATCTGAATGATTCAATAATATTGATTAAATATATTTAAATTAATTTAAGTAATCTTCTTTAATTGAAAGAATTTCATAAAACCTATAGATTAAAATATGAATTTTTTTGTAACTTTCCCGTTGATTGAATTGCTTTTCTTAAGAATACAATTCCCGTAAATAATAATGCGGATATTAAAAACACTAATATCAAAATGAATGTGAGACGACTAATTGCGAAACTAGAATCAATTAATTTATTTAATTCATTTCATTATATTATTTTTTACTATATTAAAGATAAAAGATAAATGTAGAAGAAGAATGATAATAAATAAATTTGAAATAAAAAAAATATGGGTATTATAAAACTTTGAGTAAAAATTCTGAAAGATCAATGATATCTAGTCTGTCTTTGTCCTCTTCATTGATTCCATAGTCTAAGCCCAATTCGCACTCAGGACAAGCGGTGACGATAACATTAGCCCCTGTATCCTTCAATTCTGCGATCCTATTTTCCGACTCCTTAATGGAGATATCTTTATCTGCCCAATGAACAGTGCCGCTCCACCCACAACAATGGGTATCTTCCTTATTGTATAGAGGTTCCTCTATCGTTAAATTTGGAATCTTTCCAAGGATGGCTCTAATAGACGTGGTGTTATTAAGATTTCTCGCTAATAAACAAGGATCGTGGATGGTCACTGTCTTGTATCTTTCTGGAATATCGTGGAA
>CAZDJH010000582.1:0-2462 GCA_964505645.1 uncultured archaeon
ATTTCTGCAAGAATATCTTGGGTGCTTTTAGAGTTTCCCATAAAACCCAATCATATCATCTATAAAGCGTAGCGCTCCGCTTTGAATCTGCCTGACAGGGGCATCCAACCATTCATCAAAGGCTTCCTAATCTCAAATCTACTTCGTGCGGGAGATCACCATTTATACAAGTCGGCGCGGTCCCTTCGAAAAATCGATAAAGGGCATAAAATCCGGGAAGATTAAGGTGGAGGGGTTAGTTTCGGCTCGATACAGCCTTGCCGAGATTCAAGATGCGTTGGAGTCCTACAGAAAAGACCGAAATCACATTAAAACCATAGTCAATATGTATTAAACCATTAAAGGGCGGATTAATTGACTAATCAGAAGGATTACCTAAGAACTCTCAAAAAAAGAAACAATGTATCTTATATATTTTTTAAAATCAAGAAAGTCTTCTTGAAGATGTTCATAGACGATTTCCCTATCGACATCCATGTAGTTATGAATTAAGATATTTCGAAAACCTGCCATTTTTCCAATCTTTTTCGCAAAGTCTTCTGGAAGAATATTATTTTCTCCCAATATAAGAAGGATTTCGTGGTATGTATCGGGTTTCTTTAATTCCATTTTTGAAATTAGATGGTTTCCAATATCGAGAACGCATTCAATAGAGAGCTGGAGATATCTTTCCGCTAACCCATAAATCCTATAATCTGATACAAAGTCTTCCTTTTTTTCTATACTCAGATCCTTCAATATTTTTAAATATTGTCTTAGTTTAGAAATTCGAGAGTTTATCACTTTATCCATATCACGCATAATATTTTAGGCCTCCAATATTTTTCTATGCATCGCTTTATAGTATTCATCTTCAAATTTTTTAAAATCTAAATAGAGTTTTACAACTCTTTCTTCATAAGAGTATCTCTTTTGTGAATTAGCTTGATAAAGAATTTTTCCCTTAGAGATTACCTCAAACTGAATCGCTAATGACGCTTTATTCAACAATAATAAATCTATTTTATCTGAACCAAATAATTGAGCGAAATCGTAAATTAATCCCAGTATCATATCTTTTTGATTGATATTTCTAGATGGATTCTCCAAGAAGACAGCAATATCAATATCGCTTAACTTGGATTCCGTATTTTTAGCCCTCGAACCGAAAAGATATACAAGAGCGATTCGATATTTTACCGCGATTTGTTCTATATATTTTGGATCAATCATAACAACCACTTTCTTGTATGAAAATATATCAATTGAAATTAAAATACTTTTATGTTTTAATATTAAGGCAAAATTGAAAGAGAAGAAAATACAGAAGTCGGGGCACCTTTTTACTTCAAATGAAAGTTGGATTGAAAATAAAGAATCTTATAACTTTAAGCATTTAAATTTAATTAAAAAGTATGATTATGATAACTTGAAGGAAAATGAAAGTAGAAAAAATTGATAATAACATCTACGAGATCGCTCCAGAGAAGAAGGGAAAGTTCCAGATGAAAGTTCCCGTACATATTTACGCCAATGATTATATCATCAACAAAATTAAGCAAGATAAAACGCTTGACCAAATAACCAATGTGGCGACTTTGGAGGGGATCCAAAAGCATGCGGTCGCACTTTCAGATGCTCATCAGGGGTATGGATTTTGTATCGGCGGTGTAGCGGGAACAAAAGCTGATTCGGGGATGGTTAGCCCCGGAGGAGTTGGCTTCGATATAAATTGCGGCGTTCGGCTCTTGCGGACTAATTTAAAGGAGAAAGATATTAAAGATGATGTACCGAGGTTGATAAACCAACTCTACAGGAATGTCCCCTCTGGTTTAGGTTCTAGCGGGAAGATAAGCTTGTCAGTTAGTCAGCTCGATGATTTAGTTGATAACGGGCTAAACTGGGCACTTGAAAACGGGTATGCGGTTGAAGAAGATTTAAAGCATTGCGAGGATAACGGTTTTCTCGAAGGAGCAAATTCAAGATTGGTGTCTCAAAAGGCAAAGCAGAGAGGTAATGGTCAAGTTGGATCCTTAGGAAGCGGAAATCACTTTTTAGAGATTCAGAGGGTGGAAGAGATCTACAATCCCGAAATCGCCAAAAAGTTAGGCATCAATGAAGAGAATCAAGTCACGGTGATGATTCACACGGGAAGTCGGGCATATGGGCACCAAGTATGTACTGATTCTTTGCGGATGATAGAAAAAGCGATGAAAAAATACAATATTTCAATACCGGACAGACAGTTGGCTTGTGTCCCGGCAAACACCGAAGAGGCTCAAAATTATCTGAGTCAAATGGCTTGTGCCGCAAATTTCGGTTTTTGCAACCGCCAACTAATTACGCATTGGACGAGGGAGGTATTTGAGAAGTTTTATCAAAAGGATATCGACGCGTTAGATATGCATTTAATTTACGGGGTATGCCACAATATCTTAAAAATAGAGGAACATGACGTGAACGGGAAGAAAATGAAGCTAAAT
>CAZDJH010000583.1:0-2449 GCA_964505645.1 uncultured archaeon
TATTCAAAATGAAGATATATAAACTTTAAGCTCATAAAAAATAAACAGAGTATAAATCTTTATGTATGATCGAGAATTTAAAAGGTTATTAGGTAAAAACATACGTATAAAAGATTTTAACCTGTTTTATCTAATATCGTCCCAAAATAAAGAAATATATAAAATAAAATGTAATCTAATACATAAAAAATTTTTATTTTTATTAAAAATAAACTAAACGAGAAAATATAAATATGGAAAAAAAACCAGAATTTAAGCCGCTCTATACGGGAATCTTTTCAGTTACATACATGATCCAGGGAATTAGTCAATCTCTTTTTACGACGGTAGTCCCAATTTATTTAGTGATTCAAATGGGTTCAGTGGGCGGTTCAGATATCGGCACATTAGGCACCATTGTATTGCTTCCGTTCGTCGTGAAGTTTTTATATGGGATGTTAAGTGATAAATTTAGTATTGGAAAATTGGGGAGACGTAAGCCATGGATCATTAGTTCTTCCTTGTTATCGGGGATTGTTTGGGTTCTTATTCCATTTCTTGTCACTACTGAAAATGCATTAATGCTATTTATGGCAGGAGGCCTTTTAATTTATTTAGGTATGGCTATAGCGGATACGGCCGTCGATGGACTCATCCTGGATAATTGTCCCAAAGGGCAACTCGGTAGAGTTCAAGGTACCTGTTGGGCTTTTCGATCCATTGGAATCATTGCGGGGGGACCTTTAATTGTTGCGATCCTTCTTTTACTTGATCTTAAGATTGAGTTGGTGTTTCTTGGATATGGAATTTCCGTAATTGCGACCTCCTTTTTAATTTTGATTATAAAGGAACTACAAATAATTGAAAATGTTCGGATTGCTGACAATTTGAAGACTGTATTCGGAAAGAAGAAGAATTGGACCGTTTTTTCTTTTGCACTCTTTAATGCATTCGTGGACGGCGTGATCTTTCTTTTTGTATCTTTGTTTATCCTTTTCCAGACTGACTTTTTGACATTTACCGGTGGGGAAATCGATACGGGAGTTATTGAGGAAAGTGCAGATTTAGTCATATATGGCGCAAATGCCTTTATTGCGTTTATAATTGGAATTGGGGTAATTATAGGAGCGATCATCGGGGGCTATCTTGCGGACTTTATCTCGAGAAAGTTTGCTTTCTATTCTTCGATGCTCATTACCACAATATCGCTTCTCCTCTTTGTAATCCCATCACCTTATTGGCTTTTATTGATTTTTGCATGTATCGTGGGTTCTACAAATGGATGGAGAAATAGCGGTTTTTCTGCGATTGTAGGCCAGATCTCTGCTCAATACCCTGAAGTAGACAGTACTTACTACGCTACCTGTAATAGTTTCGCCAATATTGGAACAGTAATAGGATTATTATTAACTAGCATAATTCTAGGCACATTAAAAGGTTTTGATTATTTTATAATCTTTTCGGTGGTGTTTATCTTCATGGCATTTCTCTCGAATCTCGGAATCATCCCATTTCTTTTCATGGATTCAGAAGAGTACGAATTAGAGTAAAAATAGAAGTAACTAAATTTCCAAAAATTCACCTTTTTTTTTAACTTTTTTTTATTTAATACGCATCGTAAAAGGTTCATAATATAAATCTTGAAAACTTAAGCGCTTATTATCAGAATTGTTATTTTGTTCTGCCCCCATTTTCGTATATAAAAAAAGCTTATTAATGGATGGCTGACCTTGTCAGTGAGGATTTTTTTATACCTTTTTTTTATTAATGCTCATTCTCTAAACCGTTGCAGCTTTCCGTTTTTAATATTAGAATCAAATCACATAATAGAAAACCCCCCGCTCAGATTACGGTGGATGAGATGTGTTTCATCTTTATTTAAGTTTGAGCGGCTTGCGATTAACGAACCGATGAGATTTCGTTTTTATTTTCTTATTATGATTTAAGAATTGAAGGGCTACCCGCTTAAAATATAAAAAAACTCATGAAGGGATGACTGACTTAGTCAGAAGAGAGTATTTTAAAATTCTTAAGAGATCATTCTTATTGTTCGGTCGAAAATTCTTTATGAAACTATTTCGAAAAATTTTTAATGTCTATTTAATATTTTATCCTACATTCTTAAAAATTAATAAAATTTCTTAAAATTTAAAGAAAATGAAAGAACCTCACTATGCTGAACGGATTACTAGGCTTCCGAAATATATTTTTGCCCATATAGAAGAATTGATTGCTCAGAAGAAGAAGGAGGGAATTGATTTGATTAAGTTGGGTATCGGAGACCCCGACTTAACTACCCCGGAATTAATCGTTGATGAGATAATCGAACAAATTAGAATCCCAGAAAATCAAAACTATCCAACAAGTATGGGTGAAGAGGATTATAGAAATGCAGTCTCGCGCTGGAACAAGGTTCGCTATGGAATTGAGTTAGACCCCTTAAAAGAAGTATCACATGTAATGGGTGGGA
>CAZDJH010000584.1:0-2437 GCA_964505645.1 uncultured archaeon
TTCCCTGCTGCAACATTGAAAATAGAAACCAAGCTATATTTATTATGTTTTTTCTGACTTATTTAGTTGATTTCATTAAAAAGGTTCAAAATAAGCAAAACTTATATATTGGGCTCCTTAAATATCTATCAGGAATAGGATTAACCCTTATAGGATTTTTATTCTGTACTGACCCGTTTATCGGCATTTTTAGCTTATCTATAAGATTCTTGGGCGATATACTCCAACTCATAGGACTTATAATTCTTTCGGTCTTCTTCCTTACCCTTCCACCATTTTCAGAATTTGATTGCCAAGAGGAACTGGAGGGGCTTTTTATAATGAGTAATTCGGGGATAAACCTCTATTATGAGATTTTTAAGGAAAAAAAAGAATTTAAGGACGAAAACTTAATTTCGGCGGCATTTTCAGGTATTAATGCCATGATTGACGAATTGACCCAGACTGACTCTCGACTATCCACTGTGAAGAAAAAAGGGGAAAATATAATAATATACAGTGGAAAATTCACTACGGGAGTTCTATACTTAAGTGAGAGGTTAAATTATCCCAGAGTTCTATTAAAAGAATTTATAAAAAAGTTTGAACTTACCTTCCATAATATTCTAGAAAATTGGGGTGGGAATGTTAGTCCTTTTAGTTCAACTGAAGTAGTTGTAAAAGAAGTTTTTCAGATTTAAATTACTCTAAAAGTCGAAAAAAGAGATTAATTTGAGAGATAAAATAACGCAAAATAATGATTTGTTTATTCAGAAAGAATTACGCCCGTTTCTTCAGATTGCGAGCCCTACTTTAAATTCAAAAGGAATAACTAAAGCAAAAAATTATATCTTATCCTATCTTGCTGATATAGCTGAAGATATAAAGACCGTTCAAGGAGAAATCAACCCCGTCATCCTCGCGAAGATCAAGGGAAATAGTCCAATACATCTACTGGTTTATATGATGTACGATACTCAACCGGTCAATGAATTGAAGGAATGGATTGCGCCTCCTTTTGACGCAGAACTCAAATCAATGGATCATCCCTTAAAGCATTTGGGGAAATGCATTATCGCGAGGGGGGCCTATAATTCTAAGACCCCTCTTATCGCTTTTTTAAATGTAATTAAATTACTTAAACAAGAAAATCAACTCCCCCTCTCTCTCTTGTTAGTATTCGATGGCGAAGAGGAGAGAGGGTCTCCAACCCTTTTAAACCTTTTAAAAGAGAGGAAGGAACTCTTTCAAGAATGTTTGGATGCCTATTATCCCGCAATAAAGCAAGATTTAGATGGAAACGCCGTCCTAAAGTTAGGATATAAGGGAATTCTTTCCCTCCAAATTAATATTAAATCGCCTAATTTGGAATCACACTCCTCCTATTCAAGTGTAATACCTAATCCTGCTTATGCGCTTATTGATATTTTGAAAAGGATTTATTCTCACAATAAATATAAAATAAATTCGCTCTCAGAGGATTATGAAATATCCGGGGTAGAGCAAGAACTAGTCGAAGAGCTGTTATTGAAGAATATTCTATCAAAAATCAAGGAGAAGGCTGGGATAGAGCAGATATCAATTAAGGATCCCAATAAATTTCTAAAGTCCTACTTTTTCAACCCAACCTTTAATATATCGACCCTCAAAGCGGGTTATGTAAAAGAAGGCATTAAGAATTCAGTACCCAATTTTGCGATCGCAAAAATAGATATTCGATTCGCCCAGCAAATCTCGCATAATCTGATTTTTAAAGAAATAGAGGAAAAAGTCAAGGCATCTGCTTGTGATTCCAATTTACTCATTAAAATCACAAAAAAAATGGGTTATGAATCATCAAGAGTAAGTAAAAACTCTGCGGTGGTCAAAAGCCTACTAGAAGCCTTCAAACAACTTCATATAAATGCTGAGATATGGCCTCTGAGTGCCGCAGCTTCCCCATTAAGCAAAATTCAAGAGCGTTTGGGAATTAATTACATTACGGGGGGGTTAGGAATTGGAGGGAATGCCCACGCAGCAAATGAATTCGTCCAATTAACCTCAATAATTAACACTAGATTAGGATATTACTATTTCCTGAACCATTATAACGAACTAAAATGGAATTCAATAAAAAAATCAATATAATATTACTTTGATTAAACCACTATACCCCTCCTTTTTATAAATAAAAATTCAATTATATTATTTGTTTTTCCCTATTATTAGGCTCTAATAAACATTTAAAATATCAAGATCTTTATGCCATCTACCTTAGAAAAAATAAAAATTCTCGGTGCCAACTCAAAATACGATATATGTGCGAGTACTGCCTCGAGCCGTACAAAAAAATATCCCAAATTATTTGGAAGTTCGAAATCTTGGGTTGGCGCAACCTCAAGTGCGGGAATTTGTCATAGTTATACCCCAGACGGGAGATGTATGAGTTTATTTAAGACACTTTATACAAATAAGTGCA
>CAZDJH010000585.1:0-2425 GCA_964505645.1 uncultured archaeon
AAGTTTATCAAGAAGTTCCGTTGATAAACCCTGTTTCTTAAAGAAACGGTTAAATAATAATGAAAGATAATTCTAAACTTGAAACTCCAAAAATTAATCTTCATACTCATTCCAGATTTTCGGACGGCGCAAGTTCCATTATGATGATTGTTGATCGTGCTCTTGAATTAGATTTCAATTATATCGCGATTACAGACCACTTTTCTAACTCCTGGAAAGCAAGGATTATTAAAACCTTAGATTCCTATAAAAAAATAAATATCTACTTAAAATCCATTGCGACTCAGAAAGAGCGGGTTTCATCTAAGAAGATCGAGTTCAAGCTCCTAAAAGGAATTGAGATTGACTTGGGAAGCACTTTTGATTATATCCAAAAGTTAATTAATCCAAACCATTTTGATCTTATATTGCTTGAATATATGAATTCAATTGAGACAATAGAATTTACAGAAGATTTACTGGATGTTTGGATTAAAGAATCAGAAAGAAAGCAAGAAGACTTGCCAATCTTTGGATTAGCACACTGTGATCCCTCCCATTTCGTCTATGAAAACCTAGATATCTTTCTCGATTTCTTAGAGCAATATAATATATATTTCGAGTTCAATTCGGCTTATTCCAACTATTATTCGGCCAGATATATGGAATTTTTTGAAGGCATCAAAAGCAGGAACATTCCCGTAGGTATCGGGGCGGATGCTCATAATTTGGATGAACTCGATTTAATTAATGATCCGCTTAATAAGATTGGATATTATGGCTTAATGGAGAATTATTTGAAACTGATATACGTCCTTCGCAATATAAAATAACTTTTATTTCCCATAGCCACAATAAAAAATGGACTCTATAAGAATTAATAGTAGAAAAAACATAATATTAGTAACTTAAAAATTTAAAACTTAAAATTTATTTTAAAAATGTATTGCCCAAATTGTGGAAACGAAATAAAGGATCAAGAGCAAAAGTTTTGTGAACAATGTGGGGTAGAATTAAAGTTCAATGGGGGTCCTAAACAACAAACACCTCCTAATCCTCGTCAAAAAATGCATTCACATGCAGGTCTCTTTGACTTAAGTCGGAAATATTATATAATACATGAAAAAAGCTGGGGCTTCGGAAGTGGTGATATTTATGATAAGAATGGAAATGTTATTGGGAGAATGGACAGAGAGTTTTTGAACATCCATCGAAAAGTGGATCTAAAAGAGATTGACGGTACTGTTGCTGCGACAATAGAGGAGAAGGTCATTTCCCTCCGAGGTGAAAATAGAATTTTAGATGTTCACGGCAATCTAATTGCGGTGATTAAGAAGAAAATTACCTCCTTTATTCATCCTAAGTTTTGGTTGGAAGATCCTGATGAAAATCGCTGGTATGAGGCAAAGGGCGAATTTATGGGGTGGTCATTTCGTGTAATCGAAAGTTCTACTGGGAAGACCATAGCAGAAATAGAAAAGGCGGATAAATGGAGAGATATATTCTTGGGGGGCATTTTCAATTATCAAGATAAATACGCGCTGAAAATTCTTGACGATGAGACTGATCGACGCATACTTGTTGCATTTGTCCTTTCTATTGACAATGTCTTGCATGATGTGTCTCATGGATTTGGGGCTCATACTCGATGGGGACCTGGGCCGTTCCCTCGACGTGGAACAGGTGGAGGCTTTCCTGGGAGATTTCCCGGGCGCGGTAGGTGGTCTTTTTAGGAGGCTAATTTTCTCTTTACTTTTTTCTTTACGTTTTATTACATTAATTTTAAGAATATAAATCATTGACCTTTATTACTTTAGAGGATCTCAATTTTCTTCTTCTAATGGAGAATTAGCACAGTAATAACAATATGCTGCTAACTTAAGATATATGGCTAAGTTTCAAAACTGGTTTATTTTAGTCATTATAATTAATATGAATAAATTTTAAATCATCCAAAAAATACATCTCCTCATGAATATAAAACAATAAAGCTATCTCTATGAACGTAGAAAATAATATAATTAAGATAACTGGAAGTGGGAAATGGCCATCATGAAAAATTAATGTTCATCATCACAAGAGAGGATTACAAGAAGGACATAAGGTTTAAATATCCCATTATCAAGATTCACGGCTCAAAATATGATTGCATCAAAAATAGGTTAACAAAAGAGTCCTTAATAACCACCATAAGCGCGCTTGGAAGGGAGAGAGAAAAGGGGAAAACATTTGCGATTGAACCATATAAAATGCCTTTAATTAATGAGGTAACTCGCGATAGAGATCTTATCATTATGGGATACTCTGGGAGCGATGATCTTGATATTAGCCCAATGCTGGAAGATCTAATGGATATAAGACATATAATTTGGATTGACATAATCAAAATATTCGTTCTGGAGAGGAAAAGGTATTTAAATATATGGGTATAGAAAAATTGGGTGAC
>CAZDJH010000586.1:0-2385 GCA_964505645.1 uncultured archaeon
TCATAAAATCGGGCAATCTTAAATGAATACTTCACGCAGAAAAGGTTCCAGTTTGGGACCGGTACAACATTTACATTACGTATGTAATAGTATGTGAATCCTTCCTTTAATATATCTGGAGTTTCATTATTAGAAGGAGAAAAATGGAGTGCATAGGGAGGAGTGAGCGTGAAATTACTTTTTTTACGATTTAAATTAACATAATAAACCCTGCCCCCATAGATTTTATGTAAAAAATGCTCCGCTGGGCTCACCCTTACATTTTTTTTATCTACCGGTTCCTTTTTAGATGCCACTGCCCTTCCGCCGCCTGAGAGGATCCAGAGTACATAGATCCCCTTTCGACTATAATCCCGCGTCCGGGTAATAATTTCCTTAACAGAGATTAAAGAACTCTGAACTTCCACGGCTACCTCTTTTTCGGAGCGTAATTTAAAATATACATCAGCCCTTCGACTTTTGAAGTATTTCTCCAGCGAACTCTCCACAATATCTTTATTGTGCTGGGTGATATATTTAAAAATGAGCTGCTTGATAGCTTTATGGACAAACGATTCGGACGGTGTGCTTAACTCTGAAAGGTCTTTCACGGGTACCTCAAAGAGATAGATTATTCCCTTGTATTTAATAGTCTAGACCCCGATCGTTTATTGATTTGGATACAAAAAGGCTGAATAATGTATGTTTGCTATTAAACCCGGGGCAAAAGTGAAGAATCCTTATAAAAAGTTACTCTGCCGCTAAACTCCCCAATATCTATTATGTGTGAGTTTTTTGCTTTAAATAGGGTAGATATTTCGTGTTACACATTTCTATAAGGGATTCAATATGTTGCTTTAATTTAGATGCTACCTCGGGTTGTTTTAAAAGTTGCAAGGTCATCTTGTCGTCATTATCCCAAAGAGAATATGGGGTGAGTTCATCGGGAACCTTTTCCTCAACTTCATTTACCCAACTTTCGGGCAGCATATTAGGGAGTTCCACGTCGAGCATTTGGGCGAGAAATAGAGTCCATGCCCGTGGTACCACCGTCATCAAATAACCTCCACCTCCAAAGGCCAACCAGCGGTTATGACAGTATTTTGTGGCATATTTATCGATTTGTTTCGCAAGCGACTTATAAGCCTCGATTGAAACGCCTAAATGGGTTAAAGGGTCTCTATAATATGTATCAACTCCTAACTGGGTAAGGAGGATATCGGGATTATAGGTTTCCAGAATCCGTGGGATGCATCTTTTAAAAAGCATTAGATAGAGCTTATTACTTGTACCAGGAAGGAGTGGAAAATTAAGGGAAAATCCAATACCCTCTTTCTCTCCCAGTTCGTCGATATTTCCAGTGCCCGGAAATAAGTATTGACCGCTTTCGTGGAGCGAGATGGTGAGCACATTAGGGTCATCGTAAAAGAGCCATTGCACCCCGTCGCCGTGGTGGCAGTCAATATCCAAATATGCAATTCGGATATCCTCCTTTTGCTTCTTTAAATACGCTATTGCGACCGCGATATCATTAAAAATGCAGAATCCCGATGCCCTGTCCTTGATCGCATGGTGTAACCCCCCAGAGGGATTAAACGCCGCTTTGAAGTCATCGTTGTGCCAGACGGTTTCTGCAGCTTTAATACTTGCCCCACACACCAAAGAAGAGGCATCATACATCCCTTTAAAAATAGGATTATCCCCGGGCCCGAGGCCGCAACTTAGGGGTTGCATATGTGTTTCTTGTGGGTTTTTGCTTAGTTTATTTACTATTTCCGTGTAATTAGGTGAATGGACCCAATTGATCTCTTCTTCTGTGCAGTATCGTGGTTTGATGAGTTCCAAGTTCTCATTATCAAGGAGGTTCATCTTTTTCATTAAACTGTATGTTAAAAGGATCCTTAGGGGTTGTAACGGATGCCTCGGAGAGAAGTTATACTTTTGGAAATCTTCCGAATACACGAGTCCAACTTTATGTGCTACCATATTGAGTATTAATATCTATGTTATAACGCTTAATCTAAATATATATAAAATCGATATAATATTACTATATTATATACAATAAAATAACTAATAATTTTATTGTATTTTATTGTAGAATCGGTGAAAAAATTTGAGTATTAGGTTCAGGAACTTCATCAAGCGATTGGGAGAGGAAACGGAATTTAAACCCATAAATAACCAACTTCTCATATCATTAAAGGAAGAAAGCGAAAATAAATGGAAAAATTATCCTCGAATGCTGGATATGATGAAGGAGCGCTGGCCGAAGTACGAACGTCAATCAAAAATATCACATTTACTCAAAGACCATTACCAAGAGTTTTTCGATTTCTATTTAAATACAATCTTTCCGTTTCGAAAGCGGGGTCTCTCATATGCAAATCCAGAAGCGCCAACACC
>CAZDJH010000587.1:0-2369 GCA_964505645.1 uncultured archaeon
ACTATTATTTTTTCAATTAATAGGGATTTATAATAATTCTAATCGCCTATTTCTATTGAACTCAGACTGCGCCAGCCTTTCCAAAAAATGAGCCACATAATCACGAAAATGAAAAATGTGGTAGCAAAGGTGTAGGCCCCAATGAATAAATCGGCAAGTAAAATGAATGGAATCCCCGCAAACGCGAACCCTAAAATATAGCCGTACCCCCAAAATCGATTTAATAGCCCAATCAAAATACACGGGAAGGAGGTGGTGAAAATAATCGATAAATAGGCAAAAATCTTTAAGATCTCTGGGCTCCGGGGACTTAATTGAACCTGCCACATAATCCACATATTTATCCACGAGACAATCGCTCCTATTACCATGCATAGGAATGTCCACACATCCAGTTTTAATTCAGATTCTTCCTTTTCATCCGGCCGTTCTGTGCTCATAACTCCACATCCTTGTAATATTTTTGGTATATATTAATTCGTAAATAAACAATAAGTATATCTACAATCTACAATGCTTTTTAATTCCATTTATAAATTCCACGCTTTTTCCTAAGTTTTAATTTAATTTCTCATCAAACCAATTATATAGTAAAAGTAGTTTATTATTCATATTTAGTTTTTTGAGTGAGTGAACTATGATCATTTCGTTATAAAAGTGACTTTGAATAAATCTTCCTTACTTTATTTCTTCAAATTAATACTTTTAATTGTATTATTAAATTTTAATAGGATTATGTTTTATTGTAAAAAATATAATTAAAGAATTATTTAACTAATTAACTATATAGTGAATGAAAATTAATCACTTTTAATTAGAAATTTGAGGTTTAATACTTTATGACAGAGAAACAAGAAGTAGAAGTGATACGAAGAACGACGAGTTTATGTCCGGAGTGCTTACAACCAGTTCCAGCTGAGATCTATGTTGATACAGAAATCTCTGAGACAGGAAAACCTTGGGTGATGATCAAGAAAACGTGTAAGGATCACGGGGTATTTAAGGACAAAATTTCCATTAATCCAGAGGAGTATAAATGGTCCAGATCTTTTACCGAACAAATGGGCTCCAAGGATAAAAATGTAACAAAACCGGAGTATGTTTCCTCCGGAATTAAGCCCACTAAAAATGGCTGTCCATATGATTGTGGAATTTGCGAGAATCATAAAACTGCTCCTTGCATATGCCTGATAGATGTCACAAATAGATGTAATTTGGCATGTCCGATATGTTTTGCAAATGCTAGTGCAAAAGGCTACGTTGTAGAGCCCACATTTGATCAATTAGTGCAAATTATGGAACATTTCAGGTCGATGAAGCCTTATCCTGCCGCAATGCTTCAATTAGCTGGCGGTGAGCCGACCATAAGAAGTGATTTACCAGAATTAATAAGGAAGGGAAAGGAATTAGGTTTTATTGAGGTAATGGTTTCTACAAACGGCGTTCGGATGGGCAAGTCAGTGGAGTATACAAGAAAGCTTCACGAAGCTGGAATGGACGCGGTATATTTGCAGTTTGACGCGACTGATGATCCAGAAACATGGAAGAAGATTAGAGGCGTTAACCTATGGCCCTTGAAGAAGCGTGTCATTGAGAACTGCCGAGAAGTGGGACAATATGGTGTAATGCTTGTACCTACAGTCGCGAAGGGCGTCAATGACCATCAAATAGGAAATATCTTAGAATTTGCAAAAGAAAATGCAGATGTAGTTTCTGGAGTAGTTTTCCAGCCAGTTTCGCTATGCGGTCGCATTAGTTTCGAGGAATTAATGGATCTACGATATACTACCTCCGATTTGAAGGTGGCAATTAATGAACATATGGAAGGTAATTTCGGCAAGTTTTACCCCCTCGCAACCACGGGAAAATTGACGAAGTTATTGGCGTGGTTTGATGATAAACCTGAATGGGCGATGTTGTCCCATAAAGACTGCGGCTTCGCCACGATAGTAGTGGTGAACGATAAGGGGGAGTGGGAAAAGATCGAGAACTTCTTTGATGTAGAGGGCTTAATTAAATGGACTAATAAGGTCTATGATATGGTGTACAATAAGGAGATTCCTAAACCTACCAAATTCTTCAGCGGGTTCGACTTATCGCGTTTTGGAATTCTAGCTGAAACCGTAGGGAAGGTTGTTGATGAGCTGACAAATGTTGGATATAGACAGATGATGAAAAGTTATTATATGGCTGGTTTGACCCGATACGTAAAAAACCCACAAAAAATCTTTACGAGCAAGACGTACCAAGCATTTGCCAAGTTAGTTTTAGATCCCAGCTTAGACACAGCAGGAAACTTTTTACATTCCAGAAATCTAATGATTGGGGCTATGCATTTTCAAGATGCGTATAATTTTGATTTAGAGCGC
>CAZDJH010000588.1:0-2361 GCA_964505645.1 uncultured archaeon
CCTCAATTAACGCATATCTACCTTAAAGGCAATCCAATAACTTCTAACCCCCCTCCTCTTATAGAGATTCTTTTAGAAGTATTAAATACTATCCCTTATTGATTACTTACTTTTCATTCCTTTATAAAGAAAGAGTTTCAAATGCTTTTAAGTTTGTTATTTTTGATACTTTTCATAGCCGCATGTGGGGCAAACCCATTGACGATACATAAAACGATATCCCTCTAATTCTTTCATAACATTGCCGCATATAGGGCACTTGGGTGCGAAATGGGGAAGCCATTGCCCCTCAATATTAGGCGTGCGCTTCAAATAATTTGCCATCTTTATTTTTTGAAGGTCGGTTTTATCTATGTTAAAACTCTGTTTTGTCTCAGCCAGAGATTTTCCATGAGCAAATAAAAGTTTAAGAAACTTGATCTGTTTTGGAGTATTCAGCAAGGAAAGGGTCTTTACAAGTGCATCCCGCTGATAACTTTTCATTAATTCCACCAGTTGTGGAGGGGCTAAGGCTACAATGATATTATTGATAATATTTTTAACTTTAGTTTTTTGGAAAAGTAATTGATAGATTCGGTCTTTAGAGTCCATTGCCCATAGTAAACTCCAGTTTTGAATAGAATAATCTTTATTGGAGGGATCAACTATTCTCTTTATACTTTTTATGTGAGAATAATGCTTGTATTTTGATATATTAGTATATAAATCCTTGATAAATTTTTGGCTAATGATGGGATATTTCGAATTGAAACTATCCTTACTTGACATTAACCTTACTTGCGCTAATTTATTCTGACTCTGGCTATTCCAAGGAGTGTAAGTATATAATGTCCAGAACATCTTTTCTCTATTTTTTCTAATGTTATTATACCCTATACTAATAGAATACAAGGGCAACCTTTAATTTTTTAGGTTAACTTATATTTATTGGATATATTTAGAAAAATTCTAATTAAAGGGCTATTAATAAATGCTATGGGATAAAAAAGCAGATATACAGAAGAATGGGGATAAATTAAGGGAAGTCTCCCCCATGAAGACTAAAATCGATGATGAGGGCTTTACCCATTATATATTTAACAAAAATATTTTTAATAATCCATGGTATAATATTCCCCAAGACGACTTAATGCTTTTTAAGCTCTTTTTGCAGGGGGGCTCCCGCTCGTATCCCTCGGATGGAAATATTCCATGCGATATAATTGCAATAGAAGCTAGGAAAGCACTTGATAAAATAGAAGAGTATGCTAATAATCCCGATTCTAAATACCACCAACAAGCCAAAAAAGTCTTAAAAGATGATAAAAATAGTATCGTGCGGGGGACAGTAAAGTTATACCTGAGTAAGTACACCCCCAGAGACTGGCGCAGGAAAAGGTTTACTGATGATATCGATTTTTGGGTCTTTGATTTTGAATTATTGAACGCAGTACTTACGGAATGTGGTTTCTCCCGAAACAGAAAAACGGGGGAATGGGAAAAGCGGATCACGTGGCATAATCCAAAAACGGACGAGATTCGCCATGAAGTTCTCTATGCCGCAAATAATGTCAACCAAATTTTAGATTTTGGGGCAGGAAGTTATTTGGAAGGTTCTGGCCTTAAAGAAATCTTTCAAAAAAAGATAAAGAGGGGACATGATGTGGATTTAAGTGACATTATTAATGTGGCTATGGTACGAGATCATGAGGATCCACAGCAAGACCTAGAATGGGAAAAGGCTTGGCAGGCATTTGAGCAAGCCGCAAATACCCGAAACAAGAGGACAATATCTAATATGATTTCGTTGTCCCGATATGCCTTAGCTGTAGCGGATCATCTGGAAAATGTAAGCCGCGCTATTGAAAAGCATCATAAAATGGTATTGGATTCCTCTCAATATTCCGAAGAAAAAATTAAAGAGATTTGCAGTATATCGATACACTGGCAAACACATTATGAGGAGAACGGTATAGAATCTACCCGAGAACTGATCCATGATTTCCTCCTCGACCAAGTTTCCAAACGCCGAGATTATGCCGAAAATCTGAGGGATTTTGTGGAGCAATTGTTGGACTTAGTTAATTCGAAGGTTAACCACCAAAAGGTTATTTTTGAGATAATAGATTGAATAGTGGCTTTTTAAAAAATTATAATATCTTTATGATACATAGATATGGATGTTTCTTATTGAAACTGTTCTTTCACGAATCTCTCTTTATTTCCTGTTAAATTCATTTAACTGACTGCGAAAGAAGTCCCCTACATTTATGTAGGGGATGAATTTCGCAAAGCATCCACATTTTTTATTGTTTGGTTGAGATGATCCGCATTATAAGTCACTAAATTAAAGGACACCTTCCTTTTAAATACCTTGCTTAC
>CAZDJH010000589.1:0-2344 GCA_964505645.1 uncultured archaeon
TAAAAATCTTGAGTTTCTCAATATTCATTTCAAATAATATATATTAAAAATAAATTTCTATAGAAAAAAATGGATAAAGAGAAATTAGAGTCAATTATTGATGAATATTCGCGCTTGTATACATGCGCAGTTTCAGATGCCATAGACGAACTGGGATTGGATCCCGGATTTTTGGATGCAGAAATAAGACCCATGTGGTCTGGGGCACGTTTACTTGGTTTGGCGGGCACAATGAAAATAGTCCCCTCTGATGAAGAACTGGATAGAAATGTGATTGCTAAAATGGTAAAATTTATTAAACAAACACCTGATTTTCCCGTTATGTGCGTAGATATGTCTGGGGAAATGCAAGCAGCGGGTTTGGGACAGAGTACGAGTAGAATTCTCGAAAATCTGGGTTTTAGAGGTGGATTAGTCGATGGACCAATAAGAGATATTGTACAAGTGATCGATTTAAAATTTCCCATATTCGCTAGAGGGATAGTATGTTCATCAATTCGAGGGCGGATGGTTATAGACATGGAATCTGTTATGAGGCCTATCAAATGCGGGGGTCGAATGATTCATCCCGGCGATTTAATTTTTGGAGATATTAATGGTGTTGTGATTGTTAGATCAGAAAATATTGAGATAGTGTTGGAAAAAGCAAAAGAGATGATATCAACAGATAAATGGTGGTTTAAACAACTTGAAATGGGGAGAAATCCCTCAGAAATCGAAAAGGAGAGACCATTACCCTAATAAATGATTTTAACTTGGATTTTCAACACATTACAAAACATAAAACCTTAAGTTGAAAAATTATGAGTAAAAAAAACTTAACAACACGAGAAAAAATATCCTTCGCGATGGGAAATATAGGTGGTTTAGCTATAGGACAAGCGACGATTTTAACGCTCTATTCCTATTATTTCTCCAAATTACAAATCCCTCTGAGCCCTATCGGGATTAGTTTAGTTCTTGTAGTTTATGGTGTTTGGGATGCTTTCAATGAACCTCTTATAGGACATGTTTCAGATTTTACTCGCACAAGAATAGGTCGAAGGAAGCCATTTATATTAATCGGGATAATTCCATTAACCATATGTTCTGTCCTAATTTTTACTCCTCCCACGAGTGATCCTTTATCTTGCACAATTTATCTTATCATAACGCTCTTGGCTTATGAAACTTTTGTCACGATGGTCGTTACTACATGGTTTTCATTATTTCCCGAATTATCTCTCCACCAAAAAGAAAGATTAATACTTTCAAGATATCTCCAGATTTTTGGGGTTATAGGATTAATATTTGGAATAGGTGTTGCTCCCTTGATTGCTGGCTTGTTTGATAGCCCCCTTATTGGATATTCATTAATGGGCTTGCTTTTAGGGCTAATCACTGCATTAACAATGTTGCCAACCTTATTTTTCATAAAAGAAAAGAAGGAATACCAAATATCGGAAGAGAAAGGAAAAAGCTTCTTTAAGGCAATTACTGTAGCACTAAAAAATCGATCGTTCCTTTATTTTATCCTTGTTCAGTTCCTGCTCCAATTGTCATATTCCGTAGTTTTATCTGGGCTCCCCCTGTTTTTTGAGGGTGTTTTAGGGTTAGGTACTCTTGAATTGTCGATTCAGTTATTATTTATCTTTTTGACGGTACTTCCAAGCTTATTTTTGTGGGTAAAAATAGCGGATAAAAAAGGCACCAGAATTTCTTTATTTTTATCTATGGTGTCTTTTGCAGGTGCTATATCGTTAGTTTTCGTGATTTATAACTCAGTAATAAGCTTAATAGTGCTTTTATTAGCGGGGATAGGGTTAGCAGGGGTAATGCTTTTTCCGACAATTTTATTAAGTGATGTCATTGATGAAGATCAATTAATTACAAATCAGAGACGAGAAGGCATATTTAATGGTGTTTCAGGGGTAATTGTGAAGCTTTCAAATGCTATAAGTTGGTTAATTTTAGGAATCCTAATTGAATTATTCCAGATTGATAGAAATAATCTCAACCCTATGGCTTTAACAACTTTAAATGAGATCGGGTTAAGAATTATTGTTGGCCTTATTCCGGTCTTAATAATCGTATTGGGCTTATTATGTCTCTATAAATATCCCTTATCAGGAGATAAATTGGAGGAAGTTAAGGAAAGGATTGAAGAATTAAACTTAAAACTTGTCAACTAACTCTACTTTTTTTTTATTTTATTAAAGGTTTTTATTACAATAATGAATTCTAAAGATTTAGAACTAACCCGTGAAAATATTGATGCGCTCTCTAAATTTGTAGAATTAATTAAAACGTTCATTAATAAGAATATTATTTATAAGGATAAAGTTAAATTCGAGAGAATTGAAAA
>CAZDJH010000590.1:0-2335 GCA_964505645.1 uncultured archaeon
GTTTTTGCATTTTTAAAGAAAAGTAGCTTTTCTGTTTTCAACTATAAAATCTTTTTCTGTTAAAGATTATAAATATTAAATCTAATTACTTATTTAATAATAATATAAAACTAGAAAAGTGAGGTAAAATGTCAGAAAATTTCAAGCCACTTACAAACCCATTAGGCGTTCCCGGAACGTCATATAAGATGCAATTAGGATTAGTTCATAATCAATGGGCGAGTAGATTATTAAAAGGGGTGAAAGTTTTAGCGGAAAAAACCTATAACTTGTTAGAGGACGAGGAATATCCAAACACTAATTTTTTGGTTGGTTTTGTTTTACAAAATGCCGCCATCCCGAATATCAATCCTCGCCAAATAATGAAAGTTACCGAATCACTCCTCAACCGCGCTATCGAGAATATTAAAACTCAAAATATTTCTATCGCGAAATCTAAGCCAGAGGATATGGAAACTGAATCGATCTCAACTCAGGAGACTGGGAAAATAAGCGAGGAGGAAAAGCGAAAGAAGTTCCAAGAGAGGATGAAGGCTCGACAAGAAGAAGGGCAAGCAAAGGCTACATCGAAGAGGAATTTACCGAAGGTACCATCTGCGCGGGGTACGCCATCTCCTCCTTCCGCGTCTCCTAAACCCTCCTCAAGCCCTCCCAAATCAAAGCCTGAAGAGCTACCAAAAGAAGAAGAGAAATTTGGAGGACATAAATTTTGTCCATATTGTGGAGGAATTTTTAACTGGAAATATTGTCCCTACTGCGGTAAGAAGCTTTAGCTTAAAAAAAAGCCTTTTTTTTGATTTCTTTTTTAATTTATAACGCTTAGTTATCTTATATTGGGTTTTTTATTGAATTATCGAATAATTAGCAATACTAGCAAGATGCTACAAAAGAAGAATTCTAATGAATAAAACGTAAAACCTATTCCCGCTAAAAACGATGGTTTATTTTGGCGTATCGTGCTGTGTATATAACCCGTGTCCTTATTAGTATCTGAATTCTTTGATGCTTTCAACGTAATTAAAAAAAATGAAGATATCTTAATTAGCTTAGCCCAAATCGTTTTTCCGTATCCGTGGAAATAAAGCCCCAGTCCGTTGCCGATACTTACGATAAGATTCTCCGAAGCGGCGAATGAGGTCTTTTTCCTCATAATAAATCATAATTGGGACATAGAACACAATGCCCGCAACGGAAAGGATCACAAGAAACCACGAGTTAAGCATAAAGCTGAAGGCTATAAACATCGGAACCTCCCCCAGCGTCTGTGGGTGCCGAATATGGTTATAGATGCCCCCATACATCTCCGTGTCCTTGGATGGCGAGAGGGTCTCGGATCCCGCATCAAGGACTCCCTTTCCCAATATGATCATACAGGGAACCAAAATAAAGAGGCCGATAATAATACCAATAAAGATATTTTGACTTATCCTCCACTCGCCCACAATCGGGGGAGGAAACCATATCCATAGAAGTAAATTAATTACCGAAATCAATTCAAACACCCCACCAATCGAACGATAAAGCTTACATTCCTCCCATGCCTTTTCCCCTCTTTCTTCCGACCGTTTCATGGGTTGGAGACTCAAAATAGAGAGATAGCCCATAAGGATGAAAGAAAATATTAAGGATATAAAATTGAGCAGAGAAATTAGTTGGGGAATCATTTTAAATGTTACTCGAATTTATCGGAACTCTAAATCGTTTTTGAAGCGTTTAAAAATAACTTCCATTCGTGTTAAGACTTAAATAGTTCAATTTTATTTAAATGTATGGATTCGTCCCTAAGAAGGCTTAGCTTATCCTTAGAACCACTGTATGAGGGGGGGAGCCCTATGTATGAAATTGATTACAAAGAGGTTTTTTCGTTTAAAATAATTTCCATGCGGACATTTGGATATATCGCGAACTTTTTTATGTCTCTTTGGGATATATCGCGAACTTTTTTATGTCTCTTTGGGATATATCGCGAACTTTCTTATGTTTCTTTTGAATACATCTTGGACACCTTGTTTAACCGTTCCTCGAACTGTAGAGTTATTGAGATACTCTTATTAAGTTATATGAAGGTTTTATCCTCGTTTTTTTACAATAAAAACTTTTTCACTTGATTTGGCATAATAAACCCGCAATAAAACGTTATAGAAGAGATGATTAAAATTACCCGGGCGATCACCACTAAAAGGGGTAATAAAATTTCCATGAGAAGTCCGGTGGTTTCGGTAAATATTCCCGATTTTGAATCGGAAAAGATAAAACAAATTGGTCGAAAAGCGGGCAGTGTGGGGCATCCCATTCCAGGAGTTGCAGCGAAAATCACCGATCCAAACACCGGGAT
>CAZDJH010000591.1:0-2334 GCA_964505645.1 uncultured archaeon
ACGCTTAGCGGACTCGTAGGAATCCCCGTCCTTTAGGGCGGGGAGACTTCAATTACTCAATTAAATTATGATAACATTGGTATAACTTCTCCCTCGATTGTTGAATTATATTATGGTTTTTATAATCTTAAATATCAAAAGAAAAATCTTTCACAAACCAAATTTAAGGAATTATCTCTGGATTTGGAAGAATAGATTGAAGAATTAAATTGTTTTCCTCTTGATTTAAGAAGTGCCGTTTTAGGTGCTGAATTTTATATGAAACGGAGAGGAAAAGGACAAGAGACAGAAATATTTGACTGTCTTATTGCTGCAATTATCATATATAATGATTATAAAAAACTTGTACCAAATAATCGTCGTCATTTCAAAAGATTCAGGGAGATCGAATTGATAGATTTCTAATCATTCCTATTAATATAACTTCATTCGAGTTATCCAAGCATACCTTATAATTTTAGAAGTATCGAATTAATGTCATTAAAAATATATTTAGTAATAAATTTATTTTAAATACTAAGTAAAATTAATAGCGAAAAACAAAATAATAATCGAGTGTGCAAAAAAAATGAGTAAAAAAATAGCAATCAATGGATTCGGGCGAATCGGGCGCAATCTCTTCAGGACTGTGTATGGTAGAGACGATCTTGATATCGATGTCCAATATGTCAATGACTTATTTGACCCAAAGTTTTTAGCATATGCGTTAAAATACGACACCGTCTTTGGAAGATTTCCGGGAGAAGTAGACTACAAAGAGGGCGCATTAATTATTGACGGGAAAGAACTTCCGGTCACCGCTGAAAGAGACCCCGCAAATTTACCTCATACTGACTATGGGGTTGAAATAGCCTTAGAATCAACGGGCTTCTTCACTGATAGAGCGGGCGCTTCCAAGCACCTGGAAGCCGGCGCGGGTAAGGTATTAATTAGTGCACCAGCTAAGGATCCAGATATCACAGTCGTGTTAGGTTGTAACGATGAAAAACTTCAGGGTGATCATAAGATTGTATCCAACGCAAGTTGTACTACCAACTGTTTAGGGCCCGTCGTTAAGGTCTTGAATGATAACTTCGGGATTGAGCAAGGGATTATTACAACTGTTCACTCCTATACCAGTACCCAGAGTACCGTTGATAGGGCTAAGGATGCTGCCCCAATCAAAATGACCCGCGGTCGAGCGGCTGCTGCTAACACCATTCCAACCTCTACAGGGGCTGCTGCGGCTATCGGATTAGTCTTCCCAGAATTAAATGGTAAATTAGATGGGATGGCTTTACGAACCCAAACGGTTAATGGAAGCGTCGTAGACGGCAAATATTATCTTGGAAAAGAAGCCTCTATTGAGGAGATTAATGCCGCAATGAAGGAAGCTGCCGAGGGAGAATTAAAAGGTATCCTAGAATATACCGAAGATCCCATCGTAAGCAGCGATATTATTGGAAACCCCTCGAGTTCAATTGTCTGTGGTATCTTCACCAATGCTATAGGGCAATTAAGCTCCGTTCTGAGTTGGTATGACAACGAATGGGGTTATTCCAATCGTTTAGCCGATTTAATTGACAGAAAGTTATAATCTGCAATCTTATTTAATCATTATTACATTTTTTTTATTTTTCTTCTTTTTTCCTTCTAATATCCAAAACGATATATCAAAAACATAAAGGAAAAGGACAATTTTCAATGCTTTCATAATATCATAATACTTATATAGTTAGTAAATAACATATATATTATAATAAAGTAGGTGATGGGAATTCCAAGTCTAACTGAAGTAGAAATTATTAATGGTGTATTCACGTTAACATTCGTTATTATTTATCTATTGGTCGGCTTAACCCTTTTATTTAAAGCAATTTCCCTTAAACGATTGGAATTAATACCCATTGGTCTTGCATGGACATTTCTGTCATCTGCATGGTGGCAATCCGCCTTTGCATTCCTTCTCCTCATAATAGCAAATATGAAAATTGGTTTATTTACCTATTTATTTATTGGAAATTTCTTTATCCCAATTGCATTAGTATGTTGGGTATATTCTTATATAATTCTTGCACAGCCAGACTTGAAAGAGAAACTGTTTTACCCCATACTGGGGATATCGATTTTTTATGAAATTTTCTTGGTTATTTTATTATTCTTTAACCCCAGTTTGGTGGGGACTCGCACGGGAGAATTTTATTACAAGTCGGGACTTTTTGCTTTAACATTCCAATTAGGTGCGGTTTTAATCGTGATTATCACAGGAATTTTATTTTCCAAAACGACATTCAAATCTAAGGACCCAAAGGTAAGATGGAAAGGCAAGTTCTTTTTATTGGGAATAATATCGCT
>CAZDJH010000592.1:0-2334 GCA_964505645.1 uncultured archaeon
AAAGACGGTTTGGTAAAACATGACTTATACCATCTGTGAAAAGATACTTAAAAACCATGCTGATATGAATGGAATCGCTCCAGGGCAATTTATTGAAGCAGATATCGATATGGTAATGGTTCATGAGCAATTAGGGGGAAGGATCCATTTAGAATATAAAAAACTTGGCATTGATGAAGTTTGGGATCCTGATAAAATATTTTTTATTTTGGACCATTGGGTCCCAGCACCTACAATTTCTGCAGCCCAAATGCACCAAGATTGTAGGAAATTCGCTAGAAAATACGAGTTTATTCATATTATGGGGGAAAATAAGGGAATCTGCCACCAAGTATTACCAGAAAAAGGTTTTTCCAGACCAGGTATGCTTGTTGTTGGAAGTGACAGCCATACCACAACTTATGGTGCATTCAATTGCCTATCTACAGGTATCGGTGCGACAGATGTTTCAGTTGTATTTGCTACGGGGAAACTATGGTTTAAAGTACCTAATTCTTATAGGATTCGTTTAGCTGGAGAGTTGCCTAAAGCTGTAATGTCAAAAGATTTTATTTTAAAATTTATAGGGGATATTTCCACCAAGGGAGCGCTATATAAATCATTGGAATTTCATGGAAGTGGTGCGGAATCACTTTCTATTGATGCGAGGATGACAGTATCAAATATGGTGGTTGAAGCAGGGGCAAAATTCGGCATTTTCTTACCCGATAAAAAGCTGGAGGATTGGTTGGAGAAAACCACGAATAAGTCTTATAAATTTACTGAACCTGATGAAGGCGCTTTCTATAAAAAGGAATTTGAATATAATTTATCTGATCTAGAACCAGTCGTAGCTAAACCTCACAGCCCAGGTAATCTTGCCAGTATTAGTGAGGTTGAGGGAATTAATATTGATCAAGCCTTTCTTGGAAGTTGTACCAACGGAAGATTAGAAGACCTTAGAATTGCGGCAAAAATATTAAAGAAAAACGATAATAAAATTGACCCTAAAACGAGGTTCATAATTATACCTGCTTCTCAGAAGATATATTTGGAAGCACTTGAAAAAGGGCTTATCGAGACTTTTATAAAAGCGGGGGTTGTCGTTGGTAATAGTACATGTGGACCGTGTATTGGGGGCCATTTGGGTGTATTAGGAAAGAACGAGGTGTGCATTAGTAGCACAAACCGGAACTTCAAGGGACGAATGGGTTCTCCAACCGCTCAAGTTTATCTAGCTTCCCCCGCAACTGTGACCGCCTCGGCCATAAAAGGGAAAATAACAGACCCCAGAGAGATGATATAGATATGAAAAAAATAGGAGGAAATGCTTATATTTTAGATATTGATAATATTAATACGGATGATATAGTTCCAAGCCATTGTTTAACCTTAAGAGACGAGGCTGAAATGGCTCAATATGCTTGTGAGACACTGGACTCTGATTTCCCTCAGATCTCTGAGAAATTAAATATTATTGTTGCGGGCGAAAATTTTGGTTGTGGAAGCTCCCGTGAAGAGGCTGTGAACGTGTTCAAAGTTCTTGGAATTAAAGCTATTGTAGCTAGGTCTTTTGCGAGAATTTATTTTAGGAATTTAATTAATCAAGGAATCCCAGCGATCGTGCTTGATTGGGATAATTCCCAGTTCTCAAACGGGGATCAACTCGAAATTATATTAGAAAATGGAATAATAAAAAACATTTCAAGGGATAGAGAAATCCCATTCCAAGAGATCCCACAGTTTATTTTAAATATATTAGACGCAGGGGGGATCTTTAATACAATAAAGACAAAAATGTAATCGGAATTACATTAAATTACTTAATTCCGCTTGGATCTGCTCTATCCGTTTCTTTGATTTTTGTAAAATCTTAGTTTTTCCATACATATTAAACCATTTATCGAACCTTTCATCAATACTTACAATCTGGTCTCCCAAAACATATTTATCCGCTAAACATACAATCTTTTCCTCGATGGTTTGTGGTAAATAGTTCCTTTCTGGCAACCCGATTTCTGAGGCATCCTCTTCATCCAATCCCCCTAAAATATGGGTCTCACAAACCCTCGCGAGATTTTCAGAGAGTCCCTTTGAACGTATTATTTCCCCTCCGATTAAAGCATGCTCAAAACCATGGGTTTCAGACCTCCCAATATCGTGTAATAGTGCTCCTGCTTCCACAAGATCTCTATTAAGGTTGGATTTTGTTATTTTATCTGCAATTTTTAAGGCTTTCTTCGCTACTTTAATGGAATGCTTTTTGACGGATAATGGAATATCAACCCTTTCTAAGAGTTCTAATGCTTCTTTTCTATTGGGGATGCGACCTTGTTTTTTATTCATTTTATATCA
>CAZDJH010000593.1:0-2326 GCA_964505645.1 uncultured archaeon
CTACTTCCAAAAAGTTAGAAAATATGCAAAACATCTGTGAAAATAAATTAAGAATGTAAAAAATTGTTATTTATGGTAAAGATTTAAATAAAACTTTAATTTAATTTTATTTAATTTGAATATTTTATTTTAAAACTGAAATTATCATGTCTAATACGGAAGCAAAAAGAAAGCAAGATACAGAATCACCGGATATCTTCAACTATCTTCGACAGGAAATACCCGTAGAGGATTTAAAAGATGTCTCGTCTCCCCAGCGTCTTAATTCAATAGATGTCGTAAAGGGATTTGCCATCATTTTTATCCTTTTAGCACATTTCTCAGAACCCTGGTTAAATGCTAATTGGGTGTATTTGCACTATGTAGCATTTGCCTTCTTAGATATTTTGGGGCCTTCGCTTTTCTTTTTTCTTTCGGCCTTATCCGTGATTTTTAGTATCCGACGAAAAGAGGGTGTTTTACCCGATTCTATTATTCGCAATCGAATTTTTTCGAGAGGAGCTGCCATCATGTTGGTGGGAATGATAAGCAACTTCATGTGGAGTACTGAACCCTTTCCTCTAAGTCTTTGGGGTTGGAATATTCTTTTCTTTATAGGTTTTTCACAAATAATGTCTTATCTAGCTTTAAAGCTAAGAAGAAATACAAGAGCCGTTTTAGGTGTGCTTATTATTCTTTTCGGTCCTCCGATTAGAGAAGCGTTTTTCCAGTTCAAAGATGCAAATATTATATTTTGGATCTTTAATTTTGTAATAAATTCACCAGTTCAGAGGCTTCCATTATTCCCATGGATTGCGATTTGTTTTATTTCGACGATCTTCGGGGAAATCTTATATAAAGCAATGATAGATGGGTCTAAACAAGCATTATTCGCTTTATACAGAATATTTTTATTTTGGGGAATTATTCTTGTAGTATTGGGTGTAAGTATTGGTTTCCCCTTACATATATCCCCTTCTACGGTATTTCCGGATATATACCCGTGGGTCACGAGTTCCATGACATCTGAGCAATACCCTTGGATTGACTTTTTATCCGGGGCTAATCTGTCTGTCCAGAATTTATTTCCCGGTTTTCACTATCCCGGAATGCCCGACTTTTTAATTCGAAGTACTACGTCCAACATATTTTATAATATTGGATGGTCTTTGTTATTCATGGCGATAAGTCTAAAAATAGTTGATATAAACAATCACAATAACCTTTTTATAAAAATGCTTATCCATTATGGGAAGATCTCATTATCTATGTTTATCATCATGTGGTTTTTTATTCCATTATTCGGACGTGTATATCCAGTTTGGTTTTTTGCATTCCATTATTTTGCGGCGGCAGCAGCATTAGGGTTTTTAATGTATATTTGGATGAATTATTTTAAAGGAGTAGGGAGTCCGGAGTGGTTAATGATTCAGATAAGCAGAATTGCCCAGAAAACCGAAGAAGAAGTACAGAAAGTTGAAGTTAAGGTGAAAGAAAAAATAAAAAGGATCGAATATAAAGAATCAAAATCCAAGGAATCTTCATAAACTCGCAAACCTTTTCATCTCTTGTTTTTTTCATCTCTTGTTTCTTGTTTCTCCAATCATCTCCCCTCCTCTTTCATTATTAGCTTTTTATTAACTTAAATTTAGTTTTATAATAAATAATTAACCCCTTTATTTTTAAATCCAACAAATTATATTAACTGTATATGTATTCAGAGATTACTAAATTCATAAATTCATCTCAAATAGAAGAGAGGAAAAGTAATAAAAGCGCAATAAAACAATACGATAGATTAAAAAGATATGGAAATAGAACTTATACCGGCATGAAAGTGGGGGGGAAACACTACTGGAATTATAATAAAGGAAAATGGTTTGAAATTAAAAAGTCTCCCGATTTATGGAAGTTTACCTTTTCAAGTGTTAAAAATAGGCATAATCCAGCACCAGTTAATTCAGGAGCAGCAACGGGAACCAAATATCATTGGTATATTATCGCCGACCAGATAGCAGAAAAGTTAAATGCTAATTCATATAATACATTAATGAAGGGGATAAAATTTAAGGTAGGACACAAACGCCCTCATTGGAAAAGCTTTAGTTATCAATATCCCGAACAAAAAGATTATAAAGAGCGGTTAATTGAAATTTTAGAAAACGTATTAAAACAGCTTAAAGGCGAATTATCAATTGAATAAAAGGAAAACAAAAATTTACCTTTTACTATCCCAAATTTGCTTTATTTTTTTAGCACGTTGAAAATAGCGCTCAATTGTATCAACTGTATTATTAAAGTCATGCATTTCTTTAGCACTTTTACAAGCATTATTAATGAGCTTTGA
>CAZDJH010000594.1:0-2310 GCA_964505645.1 uncultured archaeon
TTTATATTTTCCATTCAATTTTTTTACACTTTCAAATAATTGTTAATGTTCTTATATTTAGTAAATTAGTTACAATTAAAATATTTATTATTTTGGAAATCGAAATAGATTTCGAAAAAAAATCGATTCTTAATATCGTTGGAGAGGGTATAATTCAGACTATTGGAAAAGGGAAGCCTTCCATTAAACATTAAAGCTATAAGCGAATAATTTATAATATAAAATGCTTTATTTGACAATAACGAAATTGAATAAAAAAGTAAATTTATGGTGAAATTATATGGATATCGATGATTTACAGGTTCAAGATGGTATAAAACTGAAAAAAGGGGACGCATTAATAGTTGTTGATATGCAATATGACTTTATACCTGGTGGAGCACTCCCAGTTGAAGGTGGCGATGAGATAATAGGCGGGATTAACCAAATTGCAAAACTATTTCAGAATAACCAAAATCCAGTGGTATTTACGCAAGATTGGCACCCCGAAAATCATTTATCGTTCGCAAGTAGCCATCCTGGTAAGGAACCGGGAGATGAATATAAGGAGAAGGGCATAGGTCCAGTACTCTGGCCAGACCATTGCGTCCAAGCCACAAAAGGTGCGCAGTTCCATAAAGATTTAAAAACCCCCTCGGCAAGAGCGATCATTCGAAAAGGGACTAATCCCAAAATCGATTCATATTCTGCGTTTAAAGACAATCTCAAGGAAGAGGAGACAGGATTAAGAGGTTATCTAAACAGTTTAGGGGTGAAGAGGATTTTCTTATGCGGTTTGGCATTGGATTATTGTGTGTATTACACCGCACTTGACGGAATTGAGTTTGGATTTGATGTTAATGTCATTATTGACGCGACTAAGGGGATCGATGATCCTGCAGGTTCAATCTCAAACGCTCTAGACGATATGGAAAATAAAGGCATCTCATTCGTTAAAACTACGAGTTTTACCCTTTAAATTCTTTTTTGATTTATAAACGTTTTAAAGTAACTCTTCCTTTTAATACTCAAAATATGAAGCTAAAGTTCCCATACCAATCTATTTTGGTCGTATGTAGTGTGAATACCGCCAGGAGCCCGATGGCTGAGGGTTATTTAAAACACATCTTTAAAGCGCTGGATATTGATGTAGAAATCTATTCCGCGGGTGTGGCGACAAATGCTCGAGATGGAATGTTGATTTCATTAGATGCGCACCTAGTAATGGAAGAGGAGGGAATACAATTACCCTCAAATTCTAAATCTATTGATTTGAAGAAGCATTTAGGCTTGTTAAATAAGGTGGATCTAATATTAACGCTCACATCAAGACATAAAGCTGGAGTTCTAGCCTTAAATGGAGATATTGATGCAGATATTTACACGTTCAAAGAATTTGCGGGAGGCGCAGGTGACATTGAAGACCCTTCAATGAAAGGTACTACTGGTTTTAGGAGGGCACGGGATGAAATTAAGGATTGCATCCTCAAAGGGTTAGAGCAGTGGTTTCAAAAAAATAAATTACAAGTCATAATAAGCTAATAGGAATAAATCGCTAACAACATGATTGAATTTATCGTTATCGCAATTTTACAAGGTGTGTTGGAATGGCTCCCAATTTCCTCATCAGGACAAGTTATGATAATATCGATTAATATCTTTGGGATTTCACCTGTGAATGCCTATAGTCTTGCTATTTGGCTTCACTTGGGTACGTCTCTCTCAGTATTGTTAAAATTCAGAAAAGAATTCATGGATGCGATCCAATCCATTTTTCCTAATCGATTTCAAACCAAGCATGAGGCAATAGTTAAAAGAAATTGGCTAATTATCGCGACCATTGGAACGGCAATAAGCGGGGTTCCGGTATATTTAATCTTCAAACTCTTATTGGAAGGTGTCTACATCGCGACTCATGGGGATATCATTACTTTAATAATTTCTTCGTTTTTAATTCTTACAGGGTTCATTTTATTATTTAGGCATAAACTTTCGGGTATGAAGCAAGTTGAGGCGTTAAATGAAGATTTATTTCAGTCTGATGGATTTATTTCGGGACTTGTACAAGGATTTTCAATCCTTCCTGGAATCTCACGCTCTGGTGTGACTATATCTGCTATCCTTATGGAAAAATATATTCAAGAAGATGCATTGACGATGAGTTTTCTGATCTCTGTTCCCGCTGCTTTTGGGTCTATTCTTATTGACATTCTTTTTGGCCACGGCTCAATTTTTGGCACATTAAGTCCAATAACGATAATTGTAATTACTCTCGTTAGTTTTATAGTGGGATATTTAACAATCGAATTATTTCTTAAAATTGCCCAAAAA
>CAZDJH010000595.1:0-2308 GCA_964505645.1 uncultured archaeon
CCCCAGTTACGAGGTGCGCGCCTGTCCTTCGGACAATTTGTGAAACTTCGTTTCAAATTTATTTAGAAATAATCTTTTTTCCACCGCCCAAAAAATTTTGATAGAAAGTTTTATATAACTCATTCATATAGTTTTATTGTGGGGTGATGGCACCTCAGAAGCCTTATTCTGAATCACAATAAAGTTTAAGTAAACTAAATACGCAGAAATACCATGGAATATAGAAATATGGACCAAAGCGACTTTATCGAATCTGCAGCTTATCTTGCAGGTGAAGATAACATAACCTATGGTAAAGGCACTTGTGCTGCACCATGTAAAAGTTGTGGTGGTGGTTGCTATGGTTGTAAGGGAAGTAAAGCAAGTAAGGGGGCTTCTGCTTCTTTAGAAGGCAGAGAATCAAAACTTGCAGAGATGGTTGAAAGCGTACTTGAATAAGTATGAATTTAGAAACCACGCTTAGCAAGTTTAAGCTACTCGAAGAGAATGGCAGATTAGGTCTTCTTAGAAGGTCTTTTAATTTCACAGATGAACCAAAATTTTACATGTATTCTTGTATTTCTAATGAAGGAAAATATGAAAGTTCCTCTCTGGATGAGGATAAGCAATTAGCAAAAGTTAAGGCATTAGGAGAATATCTTGAGAGATATTGTTGAGATAATCCCCAACAAGATTTTTATTTTGGATCTTTTAATGAATTAGGGGGTAGGGCAGTTAATCCCATCGATTTTGTTAATTTTAGAGATTCAGATTTAAACTTTAGAAAGCAAGAATATTTAGTTAAGATTAAATCTTCTAGAATAAACTGGGTTGAAGGTAGAAGTGAGCCTAACGGTTCAAAAATGTTAATACCTGCCCAGTTAGTTTATGTTGATTATAATTTTGAAGGAGAGCCAATGATTCGTCCAAGAGTAAGCACTGGAGCTGCAACACACGAGTCTTTTGATGAATCATTTTATTCAGGGATTTTGGAGAATATTGAAAGAGATTCTTATATGCTTTCTTTCCTTTCAAAAAAACATCTACCAAAAATAAATTTGAGAGAGGAATTCTCTAAAGAATTAAATTATTTCAAGAGATATTTATTAGATTTACATGTATTTGAAACAACTACTGAATTAGGTATCCCTAGTTTTATGTGTTTGAATTTAGATAAAACTGGACTAGGTCCTGCTGTTTCTGTTGGATTAAAATCAGATTTAAATCCGAGGAAAGCAATACTTGGTTCAATAAGGGAGTCACAACAAGTAAGGCAATGGATAAGAAATTTATGGATTCAAGGGAACGGACCAAAAATTTCAAAACCAGAGGATATTAAAGAAATAGAGGATAGAGGGTTTTATTGGTATGATTTAGATAGGATAAATGATTTGGATTATTTATTAAATTCTTCTGATATGAAGGACGCTGAAGAAATTCAATCTCAAGTTGGAAAAAAGAAAGATTTAGTTAAGCATCTAAAAAGTAGGGGAATTGATAGCTATTCAGTAGATTTAACTGCTGAATCATTTAGAGAAGCAGGTTTTTATGTAGTAAGAGCAATCCAACCACAACTACATCCACTTTTTTTAGATGAGTCATTTCCTTGTTATTGGAGTGAAAGGTTGGAGAAAGAATTAAATGGTCGTGAGGTTAATAAAATGCCTCATCCTTTTATGTAAAATGATAGACGAAATTAGAGAATTTTATGAGAGAACAAAATTCAAAGTAGGAGAAGTAATTGAATGGGTAGATGATTATAAACCTCCTATTAATTGGGTTAAGATTTTCTTTAAAACTTATCCAAGACTGAAAAAAGTAGATATGGATATATTTGAAGATGAAGGAGAGTTTTCTCGATTATTAAGTGGGAGAGATTCAACGAGAGAGTTTAGTGACTCGCCAATCTCTTTTGAAACATTAAACAAAATATTTTTCTATTCTTTCGGAATAAAAAATCCCGACGCTTCGCCAGAGAACACAAGGAGATTTTATCCCTCTGCTGGTGCAAGATATCCTATAGAAACATATTTACTAAACAATAATGTTGAAGGATTAGAGAGAGGATTATATCATTATAATTGTAAGTCTAACCAACTTGAAATTCTATTGAAAAAAGATTTATTCACAGAATCTTCACAAATTTTTGGAGAAGCATATAATGGAAATCCTAATTTTGTTGTTATGAATGGTGTTATTAGTAGAACAGAAGTTAAATATGGGATTAATGCCTATAGATTTGCTTTAATTGAATCGGGGCACATTGGACAAAATATTTCGCTTTTAGCCAAAAAAGCTGCTTCACGTTCAAATTCATCCGCCTCTTCGA
>CAZDJH010000596.1:0-2291 GCA_964505645.1 uncultured archaeon
ATTTTTCGTGTCAAAAATAAATACATAAAATATTTTTGTAATTCTAACTTTTCCCCGTTCATTTTTTAATGCTTTTTTTAATGTGAGTTCAATATTTCTAATACCCGAATTTTAAAGGGGATAAATATTCATAAACTAACTCTAATTGCCAGAGGATTTAAATATTCTGATTCCTTATTAGATATATATTAATCAAAATAGAAAAAGCATATAATGCCATATAAGGTTATTGGTTTGGACAAACAAGAGGTAATCTATAAGATTACTGATTTCATTGAAGATTCAGCAGTGCAGATTATAGATTTAAGTACTAAAGAGGGAAGAGAACGGCGTGAAGAATTGTTTAATCAAGGGTCCAAGAGAAAAAGGAGGCAAGAGTCATTACAAGAGCCAAAACTTCGACAGACATCCTTGGACGAGTTTGATGACTTCAAGTTCCTTGGGCCCTTATTAAATATCAACAACACCCTTGAACAAGGCAGTCTTTTATTTGGTCAAAATTCAAAGAAGCAAAATGAGCCCAAATCTTTACCGGAGCTACGACTTCGGCAGACATCTCTGGGGGAATTTGATGGTTTTAATTTCCCCGAAAAACCCATGAAAAGAGAAACATCTCCTAAACGAGGTCGTCCTTTACACCCAAAGCGACCCGAGATCGTTCGGCACGTCAAAAGGATCAAAGCCGAACATGAGACTTTTGGTCGTACTCGTATAGAGAGGGAATTGCCCGATTCCTTGGACTGTTCAGAAGCGACGATTAGTCGCATCTTACGTGAAGAAGGGCTTCAGAACGCCCCAAAACGCCTGGCATCTGAGGTTCGAATTAATATTTGGGCGCCTTTTTTAGAAAATTATGCCGGAGAAAGCTTTTCTTTAGGGTGCGAGCCCAAAAACGGTTTGATTTTAATCGTAATCTTGTTCCAAATGTTATTAGAACCGATCATTAGACCTTCATTGACGGAAAAGGAGATAAAGCACGTCCTTGCGTACAGCATGGGAATGCTCTTTGAAAAACCCGTCTATCGGTGCTTAGAGGCAATACCTCCGCAATTAGCGGAAGTTCTTGGATTTGATGGCGAGATAAAGTTGAAAGAGATCACCCCGGCATTAAAAACCTTAGGGAGGAATAAGGAGTCCGTCGCAGCGAAGAAAATCGCGTCTAGTGAGCCACATGAGCTGGCAATGGACGAAAAGGTGATTGAACGCTATTCCAAACAACCCCACATTGACATGCACGATGAAGATTGTCAAACGGGATACTTTTATTGTTCTCGGAGAAATAAGAGCGTCTTGGCGGAATCGGTGGAGGTAATAGCCGATATTACCCAAGAAGGGATTGCATTGCCTTTATATTTCATGTTTACTCCGCATTCACTCACTAAAAGAGAGCAAGCCGAATTGGCAGAGCGCGGCTTACCGCAGCGGTTAGAAGATGTTCCTGATTCTCTTAATCTCAAAAATATCTCAACCCATTCAAAACCCGCTAAAGGGAAAAGAGCAAAAGTGGTGTTTTTGCTTTTAGATGTTATTTCAAGCTTAATGGGGCACATGCCCCTCCGCTTTGATAATAATTACGCACAGAAAGAGACCATCCGGCGACTTCAAGACGAGAAGTGGGCATTCATGGGGCACGGGAAATCTAATTTAACCATCGGGAAGTCGTTGAAAAAGCGGATGAAAAAGGAGAATTTAAAATACGCCTACGAATTCATTGACTCCGCTGATTATGGCGGACCCCTTCTTGTCGTCGGGTATCAAAAAAATGGTCGAATCCATATTTACCTGACCAATGAAACCGATTACGAGTCCGCCAAGGCGATAATTGAAGAATACAGGGACCGTTGGCGGCTCGAAAATACCTTTAAATGGACTGCCCCCCTCACGCTCTTGAGCGGGAGTGACCCGATGGTCCACCTAGGACAATATATTGTCGCCTTTTACTTTTTATCCTATCTTGTCCATTATTTCCGCGCCGCAACCCCCACTATTGCCTCTCTACTTGAACGTCCTGCGAGCGTGCACTACGAAAATGACGTGCTGACCATCACATTTTCCTTGCTCCGTAAATTTTATTGGGAAAAATTAGTTAATCTCAGGCTAAAGCTACCTGAATCGCAATTTTCTTGGATTAAAATTAGTTACGATGAAACCTAGAAATTATTCTCGGTTTTTTTCTCGAAAAGAATAAATTTTCTCGGTCGAATTCACTCTTACTCATGCATTTTTAGGAGATAAAGGTATAGGGGAAAAATTTAAAATCTTTCATGTATTTTTGACACGAAAAATCTCTA
>CAZDJH010000597.1:0-2273 GCA_964505645.1 uncultured archaeon
AGATTTATTATTACTCAAATAGAAAAAAAGATTAATGGGATATATTAAGGTGATTTAAATGTCGGAAAAAGATAATAATTTAGAAAAAGAACTATTTCTCCAAAAAATTGAGAAATTATTTCTCAAAATCGAGCACCTAAGTGAAGATGTTTCCAAAATAAAGTATAAGCTAAATAAAAGCAATAAAATGAACCGTTCCTTTGGATTAAAATCTTTAGAAAACTCCCAAGTGCTCGAGTTTACAAAAGATATTTTTGGGATTGGAAGTCCCACAAAACGCTACTTGCTTTCCATACGAGCCATCGCCGAAGGATGGAAGGGGCGGAAAAATGATTACTTGATTGCTGTTCGGCAACAAGAGAAAGAGACTCAAATGGACATAAAATCGCTCGGAATTAGGATTCCCATCAATGATATTAAAAAACTAAGATTGCTTGCGCAGGAAATTATCTCCCTATTATATATAGGGTGTGAGCTTAAGGGAGTAGAAATAAACGAGGTGTTGAGGGACATTCTTATGGATATTAACGAAGAGGGTGCCAAAATGGTGCGGGAAGTTAAAGATAAGATGGTGTTCCAATCTAAGTAAAATCTTCTACTTTTTTAATATTAAGTTTGTAAATATCTTTCCACATTACATATAAGTAATATTTTTATTATACAAACCTATTTAAATATACTCTACCACTTGATCTAAGTTGCCCAACTGGGCAATCGGCTTCACAATTAACGCATCGGCATCATTTTTTTCTAGAATATGACCTTTTCTAATTTTAGAAACAAGCGCTTTCATAATTACAATGGGAATATCGTCATATTCTTGTCGGGTTTTTATTTGCTTGCAAAACTCCTCCCCTTGAATCTTACTGGTGATCAATTCTAAGCCCAATAATATTTATACTTATTTTTACGGAAAAAAATAAAACACAATAAATTTTAATGTTATTATTATGAAAAATTTCTTCGATCCCGATTCGATTGTAATTTTCGGAGCCAGCAAAGATGAGAAAAAGAGCGGAAATCACGTCCTTAAAAATATTTTAAATTACACAGATAAGAATGTATACTTAATTCATCCAAAACACAATGAAATCTACGGAATTAAATGTTATAAGTCAATATCTGAATTGTCGATGAAGATGATCGATTTGGCGATCATTATTTTACCCGTTGAATATGTTTTAGATGCGCTCTTGCAGTGTTTAGACTTTGAGATTGACACAATTATTATTGAGTCCGGAGATCTTTATGTTAAGGGAGAAAATGAAGAACAAAATCAAGAGAAATTGGAAAAAGTTAAGCGTAAATTAATTGAATCTTCCACACGAGTTTTAGGTCCCAACTCGATTGGGTTCTATTGTGCGAAAAAAGAAAAAAGGGATTTAATTACCTCCCTAATCTATTTTAATGAGTTGCCTGGGCTAAAGGAAAAAAACCTCTCCATTATCAGCCAAACGGGTTTGACATTATCGGGAATCCTCCAAGGGCAAAATTACATCCAAGAGTTTGGGATTGCTAAAATCGCCGCAATTGGGAATAAGTTTGATGTCAATGAATCTGACGTTTTGGAATTACTCGAAAATGATGATGATACAGATGTAATAGGTCTTTATCTGGAAGATATAAAGGAGGGGAGGAGGTTTAGGGAATTATGTACCAGAATTGCTCGCAGAAAGCCCATTATCCTTTTAAAATCTGGTAAAACTGATAAGGGTAAAAATGCCATCGTTTCTCATACAAAATCCTTAGCGGGAAATTATAAGATCATCGAAGCTTTAAGTAAGCAAATAGGGATTATTACTGTGGATGATTTTAAGGAGATGCTAGATGTCGCAAAGCTCATCCTCTCTCAACCTACCCCTAAAGGTAATCGAATAGGTGTTATTTCTATTTCGGGAGCAGGAACGGTCCTTTCATGCGATTTAGGGGAGAAATATGACCTCGAAATCCCCGCTCTTTCCGAAGAGCAAAATGAAGAGTTATTAGAGATCTATCCGAAATTTGCATGGAAGGATGTTTATAATCCACTAGATATTTGGGCATCGGTTGAATATGTTGGCCCAGAAAAAGCATATCTCCATGCGGGGGAGATTTTCCTCAAACATAAGGACAGATTTGACATACTGCTTTATTTTTTAACGGGGATCAAGGAAACCGAGTTTGAGTGGAAAAAATTGCATGAATTGAATACAAAATATGATATTCCAATTTATATAGGACTCTTTGGTGGAGACAAAAGACTGATTTTAAAATGGCGCGAGATCCTTGAAGAA
>CAZDJH010000598.1:0-2268 GCA_964505645.1 uncultured archaeon
AATAAAATAATGCAATGCGTTGGTTAATTTCTCGATCTTGTCAAAGGTTCTGTTTTTTATATCGGAACATGTACTATAATCGGTCCGTAGAACTTTTAATAGGATAGAAAGGTAGTTAAAAACCTTACCTAGATCAGTATGTTTACTTAATTTTTCTAATTGCATCGGATTATGAAAAAATATCACTTTAACTATTAAAAATTTATGGATTTTATTTTATTTCTTATCCCATCTTAGATGGGAGGTCTATTTATTTTCTTTAACTTTCTAATCAATTAATGAATTTCTTGGACTTCTTAAATAAGAACCCTTCTGAGAAGAAAAACAATATTAATTTCAATCTGCTCTCTTAAAATCAATCAATTTATTCCTCGAAAGCAACCTTCATAAATTTCGTTAACCATCTTCGTATTTATCCCTAAATTCCTTGATTTTTTTTCCTTCGACTATCCCTTCCAAAGCCCACTTTATAAGTCCTTTAGAGATATAAAGATCTTTTTGGAGTAACCCCAGAGATGAAGTATATTTATCTTTTGTTTTTATTATGTTTTTTAGATGGAGGGTTTTTAATAAAGCAAGATTTCTTGTGGTTTTAATTCCCATTTTGTTCGAAAATTGACGTAATGGTTTAGCACTTGAAACTATTGGGAGGTTATATTCGATACCTAATTTTATTAAACTTATATCTGCTGCGCTTAAAGATAGTGGGAGAGATGGAACTTTAATATTTTCATTGGGTGTTTTAATTCTAATCCAAGCTGGGATTAATTCATGCCAATATTAGATATATTCATTTAAAACCTTTTCCGAGATTATGGCAAATGAGACTCTCTCTCTTTTAATAGAGAAAGAAACTTAAGACGCGTTTATGAAAATCTGATAAAAATTCATCAACTTTCATTTCAAAGAGATTAACGGCCTTATAAAGAGTAGTTTTCCTTTCTGTATAAAGCCCTAACACCTAAATAAGGAGAATCCTTTCTTCCAAGTGTTTTCACAAATATTATATTGAAAACTATAAAAAATTAAAAAGAGAGTTTACTCGTTAATTAAATTATTCATACACAATTCGCTAATGTCTCCCGCATATTCTCCAGATCTTCGTATACTTTCTATGATATAGCTGGTTGCAATTGACGATTGGACGTGGTTTTCGCCCGGTTTAATGGTAATACCCTCACAGACCTCAATCAAATCGGATACTGCCTCGATATTTTCATTTGCAATACGAATATCCTTATTTGTTCGCGCAATTAAGCTCTGTTCAATCAGATCGATTGCAATATTGCTTGCCACATCGATTTTCTCGACTAGTTCTGGCCTTATTCCCTTTTCCAATACGGTTTTAACATTTCTGGCTATTTTTACCGCATGGTCCGCAATTCTCTCTAAATATCGACTTAATTGCTGATAAAAATTCGCATCCTCCAATGTAATGCCCATTTTTTGACTAAGTATTATATCTCTAAGCACGATATTTGACTGCCGCCCGATTAACCAATGCAACCTATCAATTTCATCATCCCGTTCCATTACTTCCTCTGCTAAATCCATATTATCCGTTTTTAATGCTCGTATAGCATCGTTATGCATACCCCCAGCCAAAATATACATACGCTTGATAGTTTTTTCGAAGGGCATCTCTTTAGGGTCGAGTAAATCCTTAATAAGTACATATGTATTGGTTTCCTCTACAATCTCCGGCCCTATAGCGATTTTAGTAAAGTTTATAATGCAATTCCTGATAAATGGTTGGAATTTCTTGCTTGACTTTAGAATGATCTTTGAAAATCCCATGATGTATGAAGAGATGAGCACGCGAAAGAGGAAATTGTATTCATTATACTCATCGGTAATAATCTCCTTTTTCTTCAAAATATCCTCAGAATTTAGTTGGGGCGTCACTAGTAAGTTGCCATCGGGTTGCGGAATGATCTGGAGCGTGTCCTTCTTCTCTATGTTATTGCGTTCGATCCATGGTTTGGGAAGTGAAATTATATAGGATGAACCTCCTGTCTTTTGAACCTTTCGCGTTTCAATATTATAACCTATTTTCTATCCCCTATTTAACAATTTTATTTTAATATACTTTTAAAAAGTCAAAGAAATATAGAATATATAATTTAACTCTTTATATTATATTGGTCTATATATTATATATATACTTAATAAAATAAATACATATTTTCTGATTTTTTAAATGAACAACTACTTATATATTAATTGATCATACTTATCAATGATAATTTAAAAATAATGGATTTAATA
>CAZDJH010000599.1:0-2267 GCA_964505645.1 uncultured archaeon
CGAAATTCATCCCCTACATAAATGTAGGGGACTTCTTTCGCAGTCAGTTAAATAACAGTATATTTTAATTTTTTTGAAAAGGGATGGAATTGAGCCTTAAAAAATTGAATCGAATTAAAGAGCACGAGAAGTTTCGGAGCATCGATGCCCTCTTGGTTCAAAAACCGGAAAATGTAGCATATATTTTGGGGTTTAAAATAGAGAGCGAGACTCAGATATTAATCGTTGGAGAAGGGAAAAAGGATCTCCCATCGAGTAGTTTGGTATTTTTGAATTCATTAGAATACGATAGGGCAAAAGCGAATCTGGAGCAAACCGATGGGTTGCGAAAGGAGCTGAAACTGATACAAGTCCCCCAAGGTGAGCAGGATTTTATCAAGAAGAGGATCAGAGACCTTCCCTTGAAGGCGCTCGGATTCGAAGATAACTATGTAAGCGTGAAGCAATACCAGAGGTGGCAGGAAGTCTTCAAAGAAACGAAACTGGTGGGAGGATGCGAGATCTTATCGGATGCGCGCGTCATTAAAACAGAGCGCGAGGTGGAAAATATGCAAAGGGCAGCCGAGTTGGGTACGGTCGGGTTCAACAGAATCTACGAGGTATGCAAGGAAGGTATGACCGAGAAAGAGTTGGCGGCGGAAGCGGAATTTGCAATGAGGAAGGCAGGCTCGGAAGGTACATCCTTCGATACCATCGTTGCCTCGGGACCAAATTCCGCGTTCCCGCATTCTACAACCTCCGAGCGGAAAGTTAAAAAGGGCGATATTATCATCGTGGATATCGGGGCAAAATACAACGGATACTGCTCCGATATGACGCGGACCTTTATATTGAGGGGAGACGGTTCGGAAGCGTTCGACAAAAAAGGCGAACTCATCAACTTGGTAAATGATGGACAGAAAAAGGGATTGGATGAGATCAAAGCAGGAGTGGAGGCGTCAAAAATGGACGGGTTGGTACGAGAGTATTTTAAAGAGAAAAACGAAAGATATGGCGACCGATTTATCCATAGTTTGGGGCACGGCGTGGGCTTGGAGATTCACGAAGAGCCTTATTTATCGAAGACTTCGGAAACTTTATTAAAGGCGGGAATGTGCGTGACGGTAGAGCCGGGACTCTATATCCCCGGATTTGGGGGTTCCCGCACAGAAGACCTCGTGGTAATAGAGGAACACGGATATAGGAACCTCACCAAGGCGAAAAAATTCTATTATTAAACCGTAGAATTGGTGGATTAGCAGGTCAAGTGGAAGCCCGCGGCTACCTTTTTATCCGTGGTTAGAAGATTATTATATTTTTCTATCGCTTGGGCTGTTTTGTAGGATTTCACTTCCATGTCTAATTTTCTGGAAAGGGTTTTGGGCACCGTCATGCGTCCGTATCTCCCGGTGCCAACCATTAAAATGTCCGGATTGTAGTCAGTTACGTCTTTTAAGTCTTTTTTCGAGAGCAAATGGCCACGTTCCCTCCACCAATCCGAGCGGACCTCCGTTCCGAGGAGGATGATATCATTAGAATAATTCTGGCCGTCGATCTTTATTTTGCCGAATTTATAATCCGTAATAAACTGGTTAGACATATATTTCATTAGTTCTTTCGATTTTAAAAGCCTTAAGGTTATAAAGTATATATTATCGGGCACTATTCAGTTCTATTGGGTCCCGACCAGATCCCTTAACTTCTAAAACTTACCTTGGGGCTTCTGGTAAGGGCGTAATGCGGTCTTGTCGATGGGTCCCATAGATCATCATCATAAAGTAAAAAAACTTTTCGACGTTTTAAGAAAGAAACGATACGATCCCATTATTCTTTTTATTTCAATTATGTTTGAAAACTAGATGATAAGATATTTATATTAAGGGAACTCAATTACATATATAGAACAATTTAATTAAATGTCACGGTTTTTAATAATATACATTTTACGAAAAAACAGCCTATCTTATTAAAAACCGATTAAATAGAATCACATGAGCATTCTATAAAATATTTTAAAAATTAATAAAATTTGATAAAAATGAAGTCTTTAACGAATAAACAACAGAGATATTTGGCACATTACAATAGAAAAAAGTTTTTAACGTTGTTTTCTGTCTTGACAATATTGATTATCGGTTTTTGTATTGGATTCACCAGAAATACTATTATGAAGCCGAATAATTCCGATCTAATAAAAGATGATAAATCTTTCATAAAAAAGGAAATCATGGCCTCAAATCCCGCGCAAGCCACGAATGTGTGTATAACTGAAGTGGGTTTCGATGGGA
>CAZDJH010000600.1:0-2264 GCA_964505645.1 uncultured archaeon
ACGCTTAGCGGACTCGTAGGAATCCCCGTCCTTTAGGGCGGGGAGACTTCAATTATCACCAAGTAATAAACTAAATGAGAGCCACCATGAAATTCCCATCCGAGGAATGAGGGGAATTAATTTTGTACAGAAGTGGTCAGATGAATTGCCGATAGATATTTTTATTATGGGACCTTCTTGCGTCCCCGCCACCGAATTCGAGACCTCAGGTGCGGAAATCTCAAAAAACCATATTGAAAACATTTTAGAATCTCCGAATTCGCTCGGATTAGGAGAGGCTATGAACTTTCCTGGTATATTACATGGGGATAAAAGTGTTTTAGAAAAATTACTTATTGACGATCTTCGTATAATAGATGGGCATGCCCCCGAACTGAGCGGAAAGAATTTAAACGCATATGTTGCAACAAGAATACGATCCTAGCATGAATCAATCAGCCTCAAGGAGGCAAAAGAAAAATTAAAACGAGGAATGCTTATTATGATACGGGAAGGGTCTACCGAAAAAAACTTGGAGGCAATTCTTCCGTTGGTTGATGAAAACACCTATCCTCGCTGCATGTTCGTTACTGATAATAAAACTTGCGCAGACCTTCTCAATGAGGGGGAGGTAGACCATGTTGTGAGAAAAGCCATTGGACTTGGGTTAGACCCTGTTCGAGCACTTCAATTATGCACCATAAATCCATCGAGATACTTTGAACTCCACGATAGGGGGGCGCTCGCATTAGGTTATCTCGCCAATCTCTTTACCTTCACGGATTTGAGAGATATTCGCGCAAATATGGTAGTTTATCGGGGAGAAATTGTGGCAAAAGATGGTACCCCAAGGTTTAAGAAGCCATCATTGCCCCCTGAATTAACCGATACATTTAACGTAAAACCATTGACAAAAACCGCCTTAAAGTTGAGAACAAGTGAAATCAACAAAGATACTATAGAATATCCCGTGATTAATATAATACCGGAACAGATTATAACAAAAAAGACGATTGAATCGTTGCCAGTATCGAATAATATTATTCAACCCGATACTGAAAGTGACATCCTTAAATTGGTAGTTGTTGAGCTTCACCACTCCACTGGTAATGTTGGGATTGGATTCGTTAAAGGATTTAAATTAGAACGGGGGGCATTGGCCTCTTCTATTGCCCATGATTCCCATAATATTATATGTGTTGGAGTTGATGATGAAAGCATTGAAAGAGCTATCGAAAAGATAATTGAGCTGAATGGAGGCTTGGTTGTCTCTGATGAAGAAGAGATTTTACAATGCCTCCCACTCCCCATTGCGCGACTATTATCTTCAGACCCTTTAGGAACCGTTGTCGATAACTTTGAGCGTTTGGAAGAGGAAGCAAAAAAGTTAGGAGATTTACCCCTGGAACCATTTGCTGTCCTCTCATTTCTTGCCTTAGCTGTCATTCCCGATTTGAGACTCATCGATAAGGGATATGTTGATTTAACCACCCTTAATTCCTAAGGGTTAAAAAAAAGTTACAGCTAAAGATTGTCATTATATACGTCCCAATTCAATATGCTGATCAAAAATAGGAGAAATAAAAAAGTAAGAAGTCGTTTTAATGGTAAGTTAGTTTATTCTTTAACGGGGATTTCAACCAGTGAAAATATATCGTAATCGGTCAATAAATCCCGTCCGTTTAAGCTGCCCGTCAGTTCAATGACGAATGCAATACCCACAACAATACCGCCTGCTTTCTTAATTAGCTTTGCTGCTGCCTCAGCTGTACCGCCGGTTGCCAATAAATCATCAAATATTAAGACTCTATCACCCTCCTCGACAGCATCAATATGCATTTCTATCTTATTGGTTCCATACTCTAATTCGTATTCCTCACAACTTATTTTATAAGGCAATTTACCAGGCTTACGGATCATTATAAATCCAGCATCTAAAAGATATGCGATAGCGCTTCCAAATACATATCCTCGGGCTTCTATAGCGGCAACCTTGTCGATTTTCTTGCGCTTGTATTTTTTTACTATTCTATCGATCGAATCTTTAAACGCAACCGGCTGCAAACAAAGTGTGCTAATATCTTTAAATTGTATGCCAGGTTTAGGGAAATCGGGCACATTTCTAATAAAGTCGATTAATTTTACCATATCTACTCAAACTGTTCTTTTAATATTTTTTAAATTATATTTAGAAGTATGAATTATTACTTCTAAATTTTTGTTCAACAAAAAATTTTAAATAGCATTGAATTTATTAGATTTATAATTAGATTTCCTTAAATTAT
>CAZDJH010000601.1:0-2256 GCA_964505645.1 uncultured archaeon
ACATAATGTTAAATTAATTACTGGTGAATGGAATTTCCACTTAAGAGATCCTGATATAATTCAACTCCCCATTATTAAAAAACGCTTCTTATGGTTTCCATTCTTTTGTTTAGGCGTAATAATGTATTTAAGGTCGCACAAATTTGATATTATCCATGGAAATGGCCCTAAGGGCACACTTCCTATAATCCTAGCTAATAAAAAGGAATTTATCTCCACTATCCATGATTTGGGCTTTTTTACTAGGATACCCATTGAACGAATTTTACTTCGATTAGTTGCGAAAAAACCCACCTACATAACCACTTGTTCGGAAACGATTAAACAAGACTTAGAAGCGTTTATTCCCGGATTAGATTTCCGAAGAATTTTTAACTTGTATTCCGCGATAGAAAATAAATTTAAACCGGCACCTCGGGAAGCTGCTAAATTAAAGGAACAATTGAGTATAAAAAGTCCTATCTTAATATATATCGGACGGATTACTCATTATAAGGGGGTAGATGATATCATAAAGGCCTATTATTTATCTAAAGAAAAAGTTAAAGATTTAACTTTAGTTATTGGGGGGTCACCGGACTTTAGATCTCAAGAAAAATACGACCGGTGGAGAAAGCAGTATAAAGATATTATCTTTTGCGGATTTCTTCCTAAAGAGGAGATCCCCTATTACTATTCATTGGGAGATATTTTTATTACCTATTCTTATACATTTGAAGGTTTTGGATTGACCCCTATTGAAGCAATCGCCTGCGGGACGCCCGTGATTTGTTCTTCCATTCCCGTGTTTAAGGAAGTTTTACAGGACAATGCTGTCTTTGTCCCCCCTCGTTCTCCTAAGGATCTATCTGATGCTATCGTCCAGTTGCTCCAAAACGATGCAAAACGGAGGGAATTGATTCAAAAAGCCCAAGTCTATATTAAACGTTATTCCTGGGAACGTGTCGGTCATGAACTAGAAAAAGTATATCTCAGATTTTTAAAACAATGAAATAAACAAAACACGTAAAAAAGTATCCTAAAGATTTCTTATATAAAAGAGTTCCATCGGGAATTAAAGAGTGCAATCGCACGATACCGTTTAACTCTTTGTGCATCATCCCAAAAACATCTATAACATTCTTTAATATTCCTTCTTGAATTGATAAACAACCCTCGAAAGGCTTGGTATTGCTTACCATTCCACAATGTATTAAAAGAGGTCTCATTTATATTTCCCATAATGTAATTTTCATTCGTTAAATAACAACAAGGGAGTACATTCCCAGTTGCCGTGATGTATGTTGATATCCAAGGGGTTAAGCAAGGCACAGTCATTTTTAATTGCTTTCGGTCATATAACTCCATTAATTTTTCTTTCCAAAATATTAAAAAAATCTTTTTATTGGGGGTGGATTCTTCATCAATTCTAGAATTTAATACATTTAACACCCGTTCTATTTCCTTTTTTGAAGGAACAACTTTTTGATTAGGAACAAAGTCAAAAACGGGCTCCAATCGAAATGAATTTAACAGCTCCCATTTTTTTAGAAGTTCAAAAATAGGATCATACTCCTCCAGATTCTTCGATTGAAGGACGAAAAGAATACGAACTTCAGTTTTGTTTCTGTCAATCTCTGAAAGTAGAGATTCAAAATTTGCTATACATGTCTCAAAGCTCGAAGATTCGGTTATATCTCCAAATAATTCAGGGGTCGTCCCATGTAAAGAAAAGGTCAATATTGAAGGGGGGTGCTGTATGAGCATTTTCCTCATCCTCTCATCCATAAGGGACATGTTGGTAGGCATTGATGTCGTAATATGTCGCTCGTTGCATAACTTTAAAAACTTAAAAATCTCTCTGTTAAGCAATGGTTCGCCCAGTCCGTTAAGTGTCACATATAATGGGCGGATCTCTTCTACGAGTGATTTAAATAGGGGATAGGGGATAGTATTATTAAGATTCCGAATCTTTCGTAAATTCCTTCGATCGCACATTATGCAGTTGAAATTGCACATATCAGTGATTTCAATCTGCATTCGTATAGGACCATATTTAGATGCGTACCTGGCCCCTCGCATTGCATAATAAAGAACATTTATCGCCTTTATTAGGTAATAGGGATTGAATAACTTTTTATTTCCCAAAGCTAACGTTGGATCTTTAAGTACAGTCTGTAAAAAGCCCATAATTTCTTAGAATATCACATCCGATAAGTGCATATTTTATCATTTTTAATGAGAGAAAACTCACCCTTTATGGGTCAGATGAATCGC
>CAZDJH010000602.1:0-2244 GCA_964505645.1 uncultured archaeon
CTCGGTAAAGTCTATTAATACGTTTACTTTCTTTGAAATGATCCCTAACTCCAAGTTCTTTCAAAAATATATCCGAGCACTTCTGGATTTATTGTATTTGTCTCATTCTGGAGACCATTCACATGTTCCCTTAGAAATTGATACTCTTTAAAGAAATCCCAAATATCTTTTATTTCATCGGAGTTTAAACGAACTTCCCGCAAATTACCGTTCTTATCCGGTTCTATTCCACTTGGTCTAAATAAACCTCCATTGAGATAAGGTAATTTTTTAAAAGCATCTAATATTTCTTTATTTCGATTTTGTTTATTAAAAACTTCGAAGAAAAGTTCTTTTAAGTCAGAGCTCCAATGTCTTTTATCCTCTTTAAAAATATAAGACAAAGGGTCAAGAGGAAGCATTTTCCATGATTCGAGTATTTTGATAAATAAAAGTCGGCTAAAGATAGTTCTATAATATGCAATTAATTGTTGTTCATATTCTTCATTAGAAATCGTTTCAGGCTTATTGTAATTTCTAATAATAATATCCGTCTTGATAGAAGAGGATTTTCCTAATAGTTTTTTTAATCTCTCTTGAAATTCATTATAAAATCTGTTTGTAATCTGATTTTTGGTTTCTTCCATACTTTCTATAAGGTATTCTCTAGATCTCCCAAAATATATATCAGTGATTATTTCTAGCATCTCCCATGGGTTTTTTCTATCGAATATAAAATCCTCTTTTTCAAGGTCGCATTTGATTATATACCAATCAAAGAAATTGGTAATGATTGAATCATAATGGTTAAAAAGAGCAGGCTTTATGCTATACCCTTCTCTAGATTGTTCAATGCCCTCTCCATCCCCTTTCTTGGTTAAGCCTTTATTTAAATGCTCAATCTCGAAAAAGAGACTATTTCTATCGGGGTCTTTGCTTTCAATATAGAAGTATCCTTTGTGAGGTCTCTTCAGAAGTGGTGCAGAGGGTGCGGAGATATCACCTGGGAACGGCATATTACTAAACCGCCGCACCGTAAGATTTAAATAGGCGTCTTTCTTTTTAGTATATATGCAAAAGCCTAATTTAGATACGGTTCCGTCCGAAGAGCGGCGGGTTATCTCGCAATTAAAAGCCATTCTCCCAGAATTAGAGGGCAAGGAGTTTGCGTTTGCCGAGCGCGGGCATATCAATTGGCTGTTAATAGAGGACATTGACCTTAGCAAAAAGCAAGCGGTATTAGAAAATATGTTATCTTATGTAGCGGAGTTACCTCGCCTACGAAGCCTAATCTTAGATAACGATAATCTATCGGTCTTACCGGATTGTTTTGACTTATTTCCCAGTTTGGAACGTTTGAGTCTTTCAAAAAACAGATTTATGGAGTTTCCCGAGGAGATCTTGGAGTGCAAGTCGTTGAAGATTCTTGATATTTCCGAGAATAAGCTTACCAAACTTCCGGAGGGCATTTCGAGGTTGGAAAATTTGGAGCATTTTGTACTTTCCCCCCAAAACCTTGATCATCATCTAGCATCTCTTTAAGCGTCATGACTCTTCTATCGGGCACATTCAATTTGAACCATTCTTGTGTGATATCCTTGTGTAATTTCCATTCTTTAATCATATCGTAGAGCCTGGAATAATAGAAGATTTTATCACGCTTGCTCCAGTAGTCGGGGCACCGTCCGTGCATGAACCCATTTTTAATATTCCTTCCCCACGAGTAATAATCGAGGTTCTTGGTGCGCTTTGTTTGTTAGGTCGATATTCTTAAGCGATATATTATATTTGATAAAGTTTGAAGATCATTTATCTAATGGGGAAAATATTTCTTACCTCAGAAAGGAAGAAATGATCTAAGAATTCACCATTATTGCGACAAAAATTAAATTTTAGACAAGAAATTCTATAAAGTGAGTTTAAAATAAAAAATAAATACTATACAATAATATACTAAATCGGAAGCCCCTTGCAAATTTTTAATAACGATTAATAAGTTTTAAATGGGTCAAAAATGGAAGTAGATATTACGGATTATATTTTTTTAAGTAGAGAGATACCTCTCCCAATATCCGCACTAAAGATAATTAATGACAGAATCTCTTTTAGTGAGGTATTAAATTTTTCTCCTTCCAAATTTGAAAATCTGCTTCGTAACATGAATCAATTCGAAAAAAATGTTGTGATTAGAAATATCGATAAAAAAGTGAAAAATTTTATTTACAAGAGTTCAGATGAGACTTATGACAAGATTAAACGCGATTT
>CAZDJH010000603.1:0-2242 GCA_964505645.1 uncultured archaeon
TCATAAAAAAGCAATTACATCAAAAGAATGCCGAGATAATTTATCAAATATCATTTTAAAACTCATTGAGAAGGACGCAGAGGGAATCTTTCATACAGCGGGGAATTCTGTGCTAAATCGGTATGAAATGGCTCTTAAATGCGCTGAAATTTTTAACTACGATAAGAGCTTAGTTACTCCCATCGAATCTCTGGAGCAAAAGGCCCCCCGCCCTAAGAATGCGGGTTTAAGTGTTGAAAAACTAAAACGTTATTTAGGAGATGAGCAAGATGTGTATACCTTAGAACAAGGCCTTACCATAATGAAAGAAAACAAAATCGATGGACAAACTCAATAAAAGCAATAAAGCCCGAGATGCAAAAACGAGAAAATAACATTTTTAAAACTCCTTTTCTATACATTTATTAGGTATAAATTTTAAAAAGAGAAGAAAAAGTCTAATGAAAAAACAAAGAATCTTGAAAGAAGCTCAAATAATTGCTTCTCAATACCCATTTTGGATGGTTTCGGGAGATATCGCCCATTTATACGGCTTTGTACTGAAAACACCCGAAGAAAATTATGAACTAGAGATAAAATTTGGCGGAGATTTTCCCGCCTCCCCACCCCATCTCACATATCATGATAAGATAAAGGATTTATTAGGGGACATTCAATTAAAGACCCTAAAAGATTGGGATGAGACCTCAAGAACAATTGATATATTAAATGAACTTAAATCAAAACTCCAAAGCGCTTTAAAACATACCTCGAACTTAGAACAACAAAATATAGATGATGCAATACAGAGTACTGAGTCATCTCAAACACCGTCTCATGACGATGAAGAATATATTACGCCTGATTTAAATGCATTTCCTCCAGAATCTCAAGGCAATGAAAGTAATTCTTTATCATCCTCTGGAGATGAATTATTTTATATGCCCGAAGATAGCAATAAAGAGTCTTATGGAGAAATAGAATCAGAAGCATTAGCTTCCGAAAACGCTGTTATCTCTCCCGATGAATTATTTGCAAGTTCGGATTCCCCTTCGGTTCAGATTATGACTGAATTGGGTTTAATCCAGCAACAATATGCATATGACCAGAAAAGTGAAAGTAAAGCAGATATAATCGTATATATGACAATCACTCTAACCAAAACCTTTCTAATTCATATTGATTTTTCTAAGTATCCGCAGCGACCTTCGATTAGTTTACCTGATAATGTGAAGAGACTCATTCCAGATCCCTACGAGACTTTACAAACCCTAAAAAAATGGAAGAAAAAACGACCGCCTCATGTTATCGACATCCTTCATGAACTCGAAAAGAAACTATATTCAATTAAACCTATCGAAGAGCAATTGCAAAAGATCGCTCAAGAATATCAATATACGCCTCAATCGGATACCTTAACGAAAATCCAAGTATCCCTCTTAACCTATGGGTTTAAACAATATAAGGTTGAACTCGATTTAGAACCCCATCCGGAACCCCCGCAAATCAACTTCTTACCGGATCTACGAACCCTCTTACATATATCTCCCCATGAATTAGAATCGATTAAAAACTGGACGAAAGGAGAATCCGATGTGATCGATGTGATAAGAGAAATCGATTGGCTCGTAGACAAGAGTTCTCGGATTAATTTTGAACTTAATCTATTAAAGGCGAGTTATGAAAATATTGATTATGAACCGCTCACTTCTTCATTGACCTTGAATATGAAAGGCAAAATGAGGACTGAAAATATAGTGTTTGAATTTAAGATAGAACTACCACGGGATTATCCTATGGGTATGCCAGAAATTACGGTATTAAATGAATTTGAGTTTGAAGAAGAACAAGCAATCAAAAATGACCTTGATCAATCAATGGCTAACTTTTTTGATGAATGGACTCCCTATAGTTATTTGGTGGACCTTTTTAATTTGATTTCGAAGAAAATATTTGAAGTTTCGGTTGTATCATGTGTAATATGCCATGATATTGATTGCCCCACATGCGGTCTAAAAATTGCGGGCCCGGATGAGGAAACGTGTTTTATTGAATGCCCGCACTGCGAGCGCCCCTACCATAAACATTGTTGGGATCAAACGCTCAAATCTTTTGGAAAGTGCGGCTTCTGCCTTAAGACACCTCCTCCAGGATATATGCCCTAAAAAAGATCAATCAATACTATTACTTGATATTTACGGATTGGGATTTTTCTTAATCTTGAAGTCTGTCAGTCAATCCTCAAAAAACAATTCAAATTCAG
>CAZDJH010000604.1:0-2241 GCA_964505645.1 uncultured archaeon
CGCGCGAATACATACGGTACCCGCGGAGGCTAAGGTCGAAGGTATCCTCGGAATAGATATGATCGGAATCGTAGGGGTTCTGCTTAACGAAGCTCCATATTGCGCTCGAATAAATGTCCCTTAGCTCGCAAAGAGTCGCCTTACTCACCTCATTGCCGTATCTGTCCTCGAAATCGGACGCCTTCCACGAGTAAGAGCGGAACACGGAACCGAGCAGTGATGTATATAATTGAGGTCGAACTTCTCCGGGCTTCCAGTCATGTATGATTTGGTTATTCCCGAATAAGAATTCCGAAAGCTCCTCTTGTGTCATATAGTCCAAATCATCGTTATATATCCTCGTGAACGTGCTGTAGAAAGCCTCATGGCTCAAAATTAGACGCACCAACATCCTTGCGATGGGAGAATTGTTTTCCCGCCCCAACTCACTCAACGTGCGAATCAACCGGGGAGTATTGATTATAAGAACGTAACCCGGTTTATCCCCTTGTAGTCCTTTAATGATGCTGTATACGTTAGGTAAAATATCTTCGGGGGTTGTAGTTTTAGTTTTAGTATTTGTAAAAATTCCGTTCGATTCTAGAAATGTGGAAACAGAGAAGGCATACAAGCGGGCATCCCTCCAAAACAAATTGCGCATTTCGTACCCAAAATCCCTGTAGTAGGGGGCAAAAAAGTCTCGAATAGCACGGACTTTGGCATCCCGCTGTTTTTTAATTAAATCAACATCCCAAAAGTTTATAGAAGAACGCGGATTTTCCAATATCTCCAGATCACGGGCGGCTTGGGTATAAATATCGAGAATAATCCGAGCCAATATTTTGTCCAAAGAACCCTCCCGAATACAAAAAGTAAAACCTTTCTTTTGATTAGAAATAATAGACTTAATGTTAGTCCCGATCAAATTATATAACTCTTCAAAGCCTTGCCTCATGAGCGCACCAGCAATGAAAACTCGAGTTCCCTTCCTTCTTCCTCGAACATACGGGATTTCATTTCGGAAATGAACATATCCACGGTCATACCCAATTGATGGTCTAAATCCGACCCCGAAACAATTTCGCCGATGAAATAATGCAACATGCGACTTAAAGAGCCTTGTTCGCCGAGGCGGCTCTGCCGATGTAGCCATACTTTATAATCATTTATAACTTGTCCGCGATAGAACACAGATTTTCTATCTGTCTCCTCTAAATAAGCCTTGCGGTTGGCGGAAGAATCATATTGCCTCCAAGCGGTATTTTTCCACTCATCGCTAGTCATTTTAACCTTCCTGATTACATCGCGGTTTTTTGTAATGATAAAAACCTTGGAGTGGATGGGCTCGGTGCTGAACCTATTGACAAAGCGGGCCATTCGACGGATAGAACGCGGCGATGTCCTTTTTTGCGTCTTCGATGTTTCTGCATTCCTTCTCGGACCAATCATAGAACTTTCTCGTTAGAAGGTAACAATCTAAGGATGATTTTTAATCTAAGTGGTAATAATTTGGAAACCCTTCCAGATTCAATCGGTAATCTCCCTTCACTCATAGACCTTATTATTACTAATAATAAGTTAAAATCACTTCCCGAATCGATTGGTAATCTCGCCTCATTAAAAAAACTGCGATTAAATGGAAATAAGCTTAAAAATTTGCCCAATATAACTCAAAAATTAGTAAATCTTCAAGAACTTAACTTAAATGATAAGGAATTAAGACTTATTCCTGAGGACCTAAGGAGTCTAAAGAAGCTCAGATATCTGAGATTCTAGAGGAATCCGGTTCATTCACCGCCAGAATGGACAAAGAATATAAATAAAGGAAGGGATTAAATTGGTTTCATAGGCGGCGTACTTTTTATATTAATACAGATATACTTTAAAGCAGCGCCTAATTATTTTATGAAAATTAGGAAAAAAATAATTTAATCTCTCGCTCCGCAGATTCTTTTGAGTCAGATGCATGTACCATATTTTCTGTGACTGACTTAACTGGCACCTCTTTGAAATCACCTCTAATGGTGCCTTTCTGTGCTTCCGCGGGATTAGTAGCGCCGACTAAATCTCGGATATGTGGGATTGCGTCTTCTCCTTCAAGAATCAAGGCGACAGTTTCCCCAGATGTAATAAAGTTGATTAAATTTGGATAGAAATCCTTTCCTTTATGCTCTGCATAATGCCGCTCAGCTAAATCCTCTGATATATTTAGCATTTTGAGGGCTTTAATAGTCAAATTATTTTCTTCAAAACGGTTAATAA
>CAZDJH010000605.1:0-2238 GCA_964505645.1 uncultured archaeon
TATTTCAAAAGCAAGCGTGAATTAAATGAATATCATACCCGTTGAGTGTTTTTCTGAGAAATTAGCCTCTTCAGTTAGAAAATTAAAACCATAATTAATTTGACCAAATTCATAAAGGATGGCATTATCTATTAACGTATCATAATTATAGCTAATAATAATAATAATAATATCTTCTTTATCTAAATTTTTTACGAATTCTTGATAAATATCCGTAGTGAGATTTTCATTTAAAGCCCCAAAAATAGAATAATAATAGAATTTCCCGAGATTTCCCGAGATTTCCCGAGATTGATTGGAAAAAGGTCGCTCAAAGTGCGGTGGAAAAATATCTCGATAAATTGGAGGTTGCGAATAAATTAGCATCAAAATCAAATTTCACTTTAGAGGATGCTGACGAATTAGGGGATATAGTGAAACAAGAAACGTGGAAGAAGCATAAATATTACTTAGAAACCCTTAAAAAATGAAGCTAATAATAGACACTAATATAATTTTTTCTGGATTAATTAAAAAATTTGTAAAGCGGGACATTTTATTAAAAGAATAATTTTAATCACAAAAGTCTTCATTATCACGTTCTCCAAGTAAAGAAATATATATAAAGAAATCTATATATGATAATAGGAATCTATGAGGAGTTAAAATGACTATTGAGACATCAAAAATAAATGAAAAGGGAAAAATTACCATCCCAAAAGAAATTAGAGAAAAATTGGGAATCGTCCAAGGCGATGAGTTAATTATTGATGTAAAGGGAAATGATATTATAATTAGAAAATCCGAAACAGAACAGGTTTCTGATATTTTGGATAATCAAGAACCTTGGAAAAGTGATAGTGTTGAATTTCAAAGAAAATTAAGGGAAGAATGGAAATGAAGGTTGGCTTAGATACAAATATTTTTTTAAACGTAAAGAATAAAGAAAAAGCTTTTTATAAATATTCGAAAGCAATTCTTAAAGCCGTTGAAAAAGGAAAAATTACGTCTATAGTATCAATTCTTACAATTGCTGAACTCTCTACTGGTTATCATAAAGAAAAAGAAATAAAGGAGAAAAATGAGTTTTTTGCTGGATTGTATTCTAATAACCATTATAATATTGTTGAATTGGATTTTAATCTTGCGGATAAATCAGGGGAATTAAGAAGTCAAATTAATTTAAAATTGCCAGATTGTATTATTATAGCTAGTTGTATGCAAGAAGGGGCAACCGGTCTAATTACTAATGATGGAGATTTCGATGGGGCAGAAAAAATCTTTCCTATTTATGGATCTAAAGAATTCTCCGACAAATTTTTGAAAAATGAAAATCCTTGATTTATAGAAAAAAATTATCATTTTCAAATCAAATAATAAAGAAATGTCGTGCTCTGGTTCTCCATTCATTTTGCTTTTAAAACCTTTTTTGATTTTCTAGGAAGAAAATTATAGGGTCTCGTTGATATTTAAATTTTTAAAATTCAATTAAAAGGAGCATAATATCCTTATATTTATGTTTTTTCACTAAAGGGCCGTTTCACGAATATCCTTAAGAGTTGATAAAAAGACTGCATTCAAAAATAAGGGGAATAGGTGAATTAAACAAAAAAATGAAAATAGAAAAAAGTTAGGAAAAAATGGGTGAACTTACTTTAGAATTCATTTCCGCAGTTTTTGCATACATGCATTTTTGCATACATCGGTGTGCCGCCCATGTACGAGATGACCTTGGATTTATCTTCAGTGGTCCTTATATCGCGTCCCACGGCGCCGCATTTTGGACATTGGATCCTGCCACCTTCAGTTATATCATCCTCTGCTTCGGGGGGTGTTGTCTCTGAAAGAGCTGGTTCTGGCTCTGGTTCTGGTTCTGGAGCGGCAGCTTGTTTTAGTTCCTCTACCTTTTCTTCCTTTAGTTCTAGTTCTTTCTTCACTGCTTCTCGTTTTGAAGATAATTCAGAGATTTGTGATTGCTTCTCTGCTAATTTATTTTGCAACTCGGAGATTTTCTGATCCTTCTGACTAATTGTAGCGGTGGCGGAACTAAGCTTTTGTTTTGTCTCATCTAAAGTGCTCTTTAATGATTCTACTTCTTGTTTTTGTTGGGTTAATTGGCTATTTAAATCTTCTACTTTTGAACTCAATTCAGAGATCTTGGCGTCCTTTTGCTCGACAGTTGCGGTAGTGGACTCCAGATTTTGCTTGGCTTGTTCCAATTTATTTATCTTGGCGGAAAGTTGATTCTTTTGACTATTC
>CAZDJH010000606.1:0-2218 GCA_964505645.1 uncultured archaeon
TCAAATCGCTTCTTTTATATTTATCGGGATTCTAGTAGAGCTAATAGGAATCGATATAGTCTCCATTGAACAGATTCACTTTGGTACGATAGATTTCCCAAAACCTACAAGTGAATTTCTCTTAAATATAATATTGATCATATTTGGCTTAACTCTCTTGGCTTCAGAGGTTTTGCCTCTCTCTCTTAATTTTGAATCCAAAAAGATTGGTATATAATGATTTAGTTATTATTTATAGTTAATGTATTAAGAATAGAATAATTGATGGTAGAAAATATTATCATTTGAACAAGATCATAAGGGCGAGATATCCGACTCCTAATAATATATGTATTAAAGCAAAAAAGCCCCCAACTTTAAAAAGTCGCATATAAGAAATATCTGTAACATCTCTTTCTCGGCTTATTTCGAGTGTCATCATATCAGCGGCACTGCCTTGAGGAAGAAAATTCCCTCCGAGGTTTATTCCTAGAATAAACGCAACTGAAAGGGGCCCAAGGGCGAATTCAGGTAAATTCAGCAATATTCTGAGAATAGGAATAAACATAATTGTAACGGGGGTGTTATCTAAAAAGCCACTCAATACGGAAGTAGTAAAGAGAATAATTAGCGCAAGAACAAATTCATTTTCTCCTGATAAATTCTTAATTACAATTTCTATAAAACCAATAGTCCCGTTTAATTCCATTAATCCAATAAAGATAAAAAGGCTGATAAAGAAAAAGATTATTCTATAATTGACGTTGGATAGATAATGTGTTAAGGAAATGGTTTTTTTACCTTTGTTATTTTTACCTTTGTTATTTTTAACTCTATTAATTGTAATAAACATTAGGACACCAACTAATCCAGCCAAGTAAAGTTCAGGGATTATGATAAAAAGCAAAATTAAAACTACTAAGGCAATTAAGTTTTTGTAAAGCACTCTGTTTTCTATAATTGATTCAATAGGTTCTTCATCTATACCTATTTTATCAGGTCCACATAGGTGACTCGCACAGTATTCTAAATCCTTTTTAAGTATCATTTTGTCTAATAAGAAAATTGTTAAACCTAACGACAATACAAAATATGGAACCAATCTTACTATGAACCAAAAGATATCCAATCCAAATTCATTAGCAATCAAGACATTTTGTGCTGATCCAAAGGGAGTTAAGGTCGCTGCAAGATTAATAGAGACTGTCATGCCTAACAAATATGCTGCGGGTCTGATATTTAATTTTCGGCACGCAGAAATGATAATCGGAGCAAAAATCATCGCAACTGAAACATCTTCAACTATGGAGGCTATTAAAGTGGAAACAGTACAAATAACATAAAGCATTTTCCTTAAATCATACTGATATGTATTAACTATTCTATGGGCAACCTCTTCAAACACATTACTTCGGTTAAGGACTTCGACAATAATAAACATTGAAATTAAAAAAAAGACTACTTCCCATTCAATCTTGCTTACATAAAACTCAAGTAATCTTGCTTCTGGGTGAAAGATTGCTGATCCAATTCCTGCAATTAACATAAATAAAAAACTAAAATAGAGATAGTCTTGATCTTCAAAAAAAAGAGCAATAACTACTCCAAGAAAGCACATTATAACAAAAATACTAAGTCCTAAATCTATCATAATTTTAAATGATTATTCATTATTTTATTAATTAATGGAATGTTTATATATTTTTCTCTAAAGTCTATTCGGGGTTAGAGATAAGTTGGAACAGACTTAAATAATATTAATTATTATATAAATGTTTCTGAAAAAGTATCTCGAACAAAATAAAGATTAACTATAAATTGGCTAATGAAAAACCCTTAGAGCTTAAAATTTAGTAGACTTCTATCTAAATACAAATGCTTAATTAATTTTTTTTTTCTATTATCAATATTCAATGAAGTAAAAATTTAATTTTTTTCTCTTGACTAGTGATTCATGAATCTCTTTCACAATTCTTTTAATTTAAGAAAGTAGATTTTTCAGTTTTCTATCTAATATTGATTTATAGATCCAATGAGAGAGACAGGGAAAAAGTTTAGCAAATCTAGTATCCACATCCGGAATTATAGGGTTTTTATTTAAAAATTCCTTAATTCATAAATGCTAAAGAAACCTAAATAGAAACTCTACAAATAAAAATGTGAGTATGGAAAAAATTATTCCTCATTGCTTTTTAAAGAGATTTTATTTTATAATAATAAGATTATTTAATAATAAAAA
>CAZDJH010000607.1:0-2213 GCA_964505645.1 uncultured archaeon
TGAAGTTGATGTAGGGGTAGTTTTCTCGGCTTTTTCCGAATAAATCACCATTCTGGCAGATAAGCGTCGCGTTCCCCCCATTTGAAATGCTTCTGGCAAAATTACATTAAATCCGCTTTGAATTAACGCATCCTTGGCATAAGTAAAAAATTCCATAACTTCCGAAGAGTTGAGTATGATTTCTTTCGGGATTGGTCCATTCAGTGCTTTTTTAAGGGGGTGATATATTTTCACCATTTTTCCCAATCCCCGTAAGATTATCTCGGTAAAGTTATCCCTGCTTTGGAGGTTGTTTAGCAACTCTGAATCAATTTTTCGCCCACTTTTCCAGAGTTTAGATAAAGAAATATGATTTTGTCCATTGCCAACGGATAATAAGAGATTTAAAGGCCAATCCTCCTCATCATGATTAGGATATTTTACCTCTACAGCAAGTTCCACTCCTTGTTTTATAGAGGAAATATTTCCTAAATTAATCCAATTCTTAATTAACTTAGGAACGATGGATTCATGAAATTGGGTGATATTGAATGAGGGATCTTTATTGAGCAAGGACTTTAAAAACTTGTAGTCCCAAGTTAAATCAAATTCTCTTGCTTTATCTTTCTTAATCTCGGAATTATAATATTGATTAAAGGCACGGAACTTATTTTTATTTAAAATGGATCTAATTAAATTATCGCCTAGATTATCAAGATATAATGAAAATAAATAAGAAGGATGCCATAAATTTTCAATTTCGCCGCCTTGGAAGTCTTGATTTACGCTATTATTTTTTTTAATTGTATTGGGTAAATTATAGCCCTTCCAAGAACTATTCTGCAAAATTTTATTAAAGCGCTCATTATCATATTTAGTTTTTAAGAGAACGCGCCATTGGCCGTTGTATTTTCTCTCCGAAACTTTAGTTAGGAGAGGGACAAAATTTCCCCTATTTAAGAGCTCAAAAACAAATTTCGTAAGTAAAGCCCATGTTTTTATCGAATTTGAATAAGAATGATGTCCCTTATCTTCTTGAGGATCTTTAAAAATCTCTAAATTATTGAGAAATCTACTTGCCGGGAGCAAAGGTAAAATCTTCCCGTAAATTTTGGTCAAAACCAATTTTCTTACCTTTTTATGTGAGGGATTTACCATAGCAAGATTGATATTACACGAGAGTAGTTTATCCACGGGTATCTCTTTAAGTTGATTTTTCATCTGGGTTTCTAGATTCTCCGAGGATTTACTATATGGAACCCAAATAAGAAAGAAATCGGCACGGGAAGGTATATTTTTTTTAGTCCCAATCAGTGAAAAACCGCTAATTTCGTCATTCCAATATGTTGAAGGAATATAGGTAAGTTGTAATTGACTATTAAGATTAGAATTATTCGGAAAGGTCATATTTGTTTGATTTCCTATTTGGATTTTTTTTAGAGAAAAAAAATTTTTAGGTGTTTACAACATTCCTTTTGTGGAAGGGATTTCGTCAGAAACTACCTTTTTTGCTTCTTTTATAGCCCTTGCGAGTGCTTTAAAAGCAGCTTCCACCTTATGATGATCATTTTCCCCGTAAAGAATTTGAAGATGGAGATTCATTTGGGCTTTTTCGGTAAATGAGTTAAAAAAATGCCTTATATCTTCCACTGCGACATCTTCGATATTACATTCCTCATTTAATCTTAGGTCTAATATTAATGCTTTACGGCCACAGAAATCTATCGAGCAACGGGCCAGAGATTCATCCATAGGAATTAGAGCTGCCCCATAGCGGTTTATACCTTTTTTATCACCTAATGCCTTTACAAAACACATCCCGAATGCAATGCCAATATCTTCGATAATATGATGTGCTAAATCCCCTGATGCTTTAATCTCTATATTGCAGCTCGAATGGCGGGCCAATAGTGTTAGCATATGGTCCAAAAATTTGAAACCCGTAGATATTTCATTCTTTCCCAAACCGTCTAAATTTACTTTAACTTTAATTTTCGTTTCCTTTGTTTCTCTGATTATTTCGGCTTTTCTTTTCTTTTTTGTATCGTTCATCTCTTCTTCTCACTGGGATAATAATAATCTATATTAATTGGAATTATATCTACTTAAATAAATAATCTATTAATTTAGAACTTTTTCTGTATAATAATTAAAATATATAATTAAAAACTTAAAAATTTCTTAAATTAGATAAGATAATACTTTATTGTATATTTTTGAAAAACTGAATGATA
>CAZDJH010000608.1:0-2208 GCA_964505645.1 uncultured archaeon
CCAACCCTTATTTTTTCTGAAAAATTACTATTGATCAGAATACTTTATAATTACGGAAATTCTATATTAAACACAAACTAAGAAGGTGTTTTTTTATCATTTATAGTTTATGTATAGACTATTTATATGTGAAGAGAAAAAGATACTCATATTTAAACTTTTGGTCTAAGCATAATTTATATATAGCCTATTAGAACGACTATTAAATCTAAAAAAATAAAGGATAACGATAATTTTATATTATTAAAATAATAGAGCGTAGCATTTTTCTGAGCATTCCATCTTGAAGTCGAGGAATGTAAACTACGCTTGCTCACGGGTATAATAAAACATGACGGATTATATAACAGTTTCACTCCCCAAAACTTTCATAAAAAAGATCGATGAGGTTATTGAAAATGAAGAACTTGGATATAAAAGTCGCCCAGAATTCATTAAAGATGCAGTTCGACGACATTTAGAGCTATACGGGATTCCTTTTGATATAAAAAAAAAAGATACGGATTAATAAATTTCAAGTTCATTATTTTTACATTGCTTTTTCGTTACTAAATAATCGCTTTTTTTTCTCGATATTAATCTTTTCTATAGCATCTGAGGCTATTTTTTCGATGAAGTGGATGTCTTTTTCCTCATTAATGAACTCGAGGATCTCCAGATAATGAAAGTAGAGCAAGTTTAACTCCCGATCTTCTAAATTTTCAACATTTTGTATTATTTCGTTCAATTTTCTCCCCTAAATTTATCTATTCAGAAATTAAATCATTCCAAAACCCTAATGTATTACTTAATCAATTCTTGTCAATGAATGAGATAATAATAAATAAGCAAAATAAGTATTTAAAACTTTTCTCCTTAAAAGGAGAATGGAAATTAACAGCTTATTGGAGTTTAAATAGTTGAGATAGAAATAATTGATATGACCATTTTATTCTTGAATCATCTTTTAATGAATAAATCTCTTAAGTTTCCTCCAATATTATATCCTAAAACATTCGAAATTATTTTTCAAATTATAAATTCGTTATTCTTTCTTTTCTTTTCCTATCTGAAATATATTTTTGCGTTTATTTTAATTCTCTTAGGTACATTAATTCTTTTAAAATTTAGGGGGATCCATCGCCATGACAGATTAATCAATGATTCAGAAGATTCTCGTAATGATTGGAAGGTAAATCTAACAAAGAGCCATATTATGACTGGAACACTCTATATATTTATGGGATTTGGAATTATGTTTAATTTTTTAACTTATATTTTGATATGGTTATTAGAACCTCTTCCGGATAGGTTGGTGTTTGAATTTATCGCCGCGAGCTGGATTTTTGATTCAGAATATATTTATTGCCTCTCAGATATTAATAGCACATTAAATTCTTATGAACAAACTTTATATTTTAGTTTAGCGCTTATTTCCTTCATTAGTATTCTACAAATCGTCTTATGTATCTGGTTTATTATAAAAGAGGGTAATATTATAAAAAACCCAATAAAGATTTTTTCCATTTTAATGAGTGGGATTGTAGAAGGAATATTTGCTGGTTTTACGACGTCTCTATTCTTTTTTATTTAAGTACTCGAAAAGATTTCATTGACTAACTTATCGGTGGTTTTAAACGGTTTTAAGTTCCCCGACCAATCCTTTAGAACCTCTTTGTGGTGTTCCTCGAAGCGGTTTAAAAAGTTTCTTAATTGAGCTCTAACCTCTGAAGTTTGGTTCCCCTTGATAAAGAGCGCACCAAAAATCTTCTCCCCATATTCTATTATTATGTTGATATCTCCGTGTTCAATAGTTTGTAAGGCTTCCGTGCTTTTTGTTGTTTCTTTAACGAATGACGAAATTGCAGAGAACATACCTGAAATAATACCCGAATCTTGCTGTGCATCTTCGGAAAATTGAAAGTCGTACACTCCACGACCATCCTCATAGATTATATACAACCCTTGTTTCTTGACTCGTTCGAACGTATACCATAATTCAGGTTCCCACAATATTACCGCACTATTTTTTTGAAGGTATTTTAAAGTAACATATAACCTTCTTGCTTCTTCTTGATCTTGAGGTATAAAGTCATGAAGAAGGACCCTTTCTTCTTTTAGGTTTCCAAGAATTTCATTAATTTCCTCCCTCGGACGCTCTATTTCCTCCTCTCCCCTGGTCAAGATATACATTTCATCTTCGGAGGAATTAATATATTCATCATAAGT
>CAZDJH010000609.1:0-2196 GCA_964505645.1 uncultured archaeon
AGGTTTTATTTTGGACTTTATAACATTCATAGTGAAATATCAGAAATTAGCACCTTATTGTGCTCTACTACGTTCTTAAAGAATGTTTTCTTAGAAAACGACCATATAGTTGAAGCAACCAAAAGCTTCTTAGAACATTCCTTTATCGTCATTATAAATGGATGTCATACTGCGTGTGCAAGCAATATTTATGAACATCTTGAAATAAAACCTGATCTGATAATTTACACTGATGATGTGATTCCTAAGCATTCTCTGGATTTCGATGATTTAAATTCATTAAAGAAAATTCCAAAATTAAGTCAAATTAAAAAAAAAGATATAAATAAAGTGATGACTCATATTTTCAAAATATTAAAAGAAAGATACACTCTTAAAGGAAAAGAAACACTTAAAATGAAAGAATAGCGCATTGTGCGATTATCATTAAAAAAAACATAACATGTAAAGTATATATATTAAATATTCAAATAAATATAAATTAAGAAGAATAACAAAAGTTAAAATTAATAAACAAAGGAAGTGAAGAAGATGAAATCAGATAATAAGAAGATCTTTATAATTCCTTGTAGTGGAATAGGGAAGGCCTTTGGTGGTATAGGTAGAGAAGCAGCATTTTTAGTATTAAACCGTTTAGCAAAGGACAAAACTGAGACAGAATGCTTACCCTTGATTGTTAAAGGAAAAAACGAAGTGATAGAGAAATTAAAGGATAATAAAATCATAACTATTGATGGATGTTATTCGAAATGCGCTTACAAAGACACTAAAAAAGCAACCGGAAAGGTAGATGCAACTTTTATGACAACAGATATAGTTAAAGAAAATCGTGGTTTAAAACCAGAACGAACAATATACCCAATAGGGGAAAATGCTAAAAGATTAGCCGAAAAATTAGCCGAAAAAGTTGCAAAAAAAGTTGATGAACTATATCATAACAATAACGAATATGATGGTGAAGAGGAATGATCAGACCAAAATTAGTTGGAATAATAGCTTGTAGTGGAGAAAATGAGGTAGGAGGATCTTTGAGTCGAGTTGCCGCTAGAATTGTTGTTGATAAATTACGTCCAAATAAAACAACCGTTCTTTGCCAACCACTCTTGATGGCGGGAGACAAACAAGAAAGAACGTTCCCCCAAAGATTTCCAACCATAACAATTGAAGGGTGTGAAGAACAATGTGCTAAGTTTGCTGTAAATGAATTTAGTGAAGCAGAAACAGCTATAACAATTAGGGTAGATGAAATTATGAAAGCTCATCCTGAGTTGGTGCCCAATTCTATTGAGGATATTGGTGAGGATGGTATAAAATTAGCGGAATTGATTGCTGAAGAGATAGCAACAAAAGTTGATGAAATAATTGAATCGATGGATTAGATTTAGTTAATTCACCGAAAGAAGATAACTAAGATGATTTATAATAACTAATAAGTTTGCAAAAATTAAGATTAAGAAATTGTTGATTGTTGATAAATCGTCCTAATCTAACTCAAACAAATGAAGAAGATATAAATATATCATTAGTTAAGCACGTATATTAATAAATTAAAGTCTATGAAAAAACCAAATGTTATTTTTCTCTGTACTCATAACCAAGGTCGGAGCCAAATGGCTGAAGCTTTTTTGAAAAAGTATGGTGGAGAGCATTTTAATGTTTTTAGTGCTGGGTTTGAAAAGGCGGAAATCCATCCCTACACAAAAATAGTGATGGAGGAAAAGGGAATTAATTTAAAAAATCATTATTCGAAAGAATTAAAGGAACTCTTCGGTGAGAAAGATTTTGAAATTATAATAACTATCTGTTCAAAGGGAGAAAAATTATGTCCCACACTTCCCCTCGTCAGTACCCAGCTATTTTGGCATATTGAAGATCCCGCATCTTTTGAAGGAGGAAAAGAGGAGAAATTAGATAAATTCCGAGAAGTTAGGAATATAATAGAAGAAAAGGTTAAAAATTGGTTAAATGAACGGGAACTTTTAGAATAGCCCTTTTAAAAATTAATTCCTTCTTTAAGAGTGAAGAATATGAATTAAATAATGATATTAAAGTTCCTTGGAGAAGGTTTTGATTTTTTCCTTTAGGGTGGTTATTTGATTAAAGAAATTCATTATTATTCACTTTATACATCTGGTTCATTTTTACTCTCATTTGCAGATCGCTTTCTTCTTCGAATACAAAATTTTATAATATGAT
>CAZDJH010000610.1:0-2196 GCA_964505645.1 uncultured archaeon
TCATTTTAACCTATTGTCTTTCATTTTTATCTATACCCTTTTTTTTTTGAGAGACAAATAAGAAAAGATAACATTGTAGCAAAACAATCAGAATAAACCGAATTAAAAGTATATAAGAATGAAAAAAAAGACATATAACGCTCTTTAAACGGAAATTTCGAAGACATTTTTAATTATCGTTTTAGTGGGGTTAAACATACTTAATTCATTGTTCCAAGTTTTTAATACATCACCGAAGAATCTTTGAAATTCGGATGCAAACGTTTTAAGCTTGTAGGACAAAAACGGGCTCTCTTCCTTGATAACGAGGATAAACACAATACCCTCCCTTTGTTCTAACATGATTTTTAAGTTTTGATAATCGATAATACGCAAATTCTCTGGGGTTTGAAGCATTTCGGCTAAAAGCATACGGACTCCGGAGAACCCCCCCGCAATTAAATCCGTATTGCCTACCTCCATGGGGTCCAATTTTTCAAAAGAAAATGCGTATAAACAGATTCCCGCCTCTGAGATCACATAAAGTTCTCGAAGTTTTTCCTTCCAGTTAATATCTGTAAATGATGAAAACGCTGAAAAGCCATAAAATACCAAACAGACTCCCAAGATCGCGATAAAAGTCGCGAACGGAAAAAAAGGTTCACCAATAGATTCTACTAACTTATCATTTCTTAGGATCATAGCAATCGCCACCAGAATAAGGCCAAAAAATGAAAAAATCATTCTAAGGTACAGGTAGCCCGAAGTTGGTTTAACAAACGTAAAATAAAAGAGGATAAGGAAGAAAATTATTGCGGGCAAAGCAATAATTAAAGTTATCGTATTTAAATTCTCAAATCGATTAAAAAATAACATAATAATAAATCCCGTGACCATATAGAGGGTAATTATGTAGTTTGTTTTTTGTAACACATTTTCGATAAAAAAGGCCAGAGCGACAAATGCTAAAGTTATCGCCATTGAATAGAGTTTAAATAGAGGATCTATCAATAGAGAATATTCCCAACGGAAAAAATTAAACCAACTGGAGATAATAAATGCTATCCCCATAAAAAGAGCAAGTAAGGCAAGTCCTAGAAACGGATAAATCTCCTTCGTGTTTTTTCTACTTGCAGAAATCCTCTTTACAAAAAATAGAAATATAAAAACCGCTATAGTTGCCAACACATAATCTAAACCCAACCCCAACATTTGCCACGCACTAACCATTTTTTTCTCATACTTCCCTTTTAAAGGAGCGCTTTTTTAACGATGAAATTACAAAATAAGTTGAATATATTTTTATGAATAAGATCGATATAATGAATAATAGACAACCTATTTAAATACTTTCTACTTTTAAAACCTTTTTAGTAGTTTGTATTACTCTAAGTACGAAAAAAATAGAAACAAAATGTTCGGGGAGAAAAACATCCAATCGGTTATCATCACTCTACACCATTCGAAGGGTCTCAGAAGCACCAGTTTCCATCGGCCCCCCAAGAACCCAAATTAATGCTCAAATCGAAAAAATATTGAGCGAGATCTCCGAAATCGTTAAGATGAAAAAATTAGGAATTTTTAAAATCCCTCATTTTTTATTGTAAATGGGATTAAATTTGCTTCGATTGGGATACAAATTAATGGCCAAATCGAAAAAATTTTCCTTGATACATCAAGAAAAGAAGAAAAGAAATACAAAGGTAAAAGTATAAAAATTATGATTTTAACAATATTATTAAGCAATACTTATTTAATTAGTTACAATAATTTATATATCAAATTTTAAACTTTAATGGTGATTGAGTATACCAGAAGAAGAGTTTTTCATCAACCGCGTGAAGGAAATAATAAGGGAGATGGAGATTCCGCTCATTGATGAGCAGATTTATGAAGATGTTGAGGCTAAGAGTAAAAATGCACTCGCTACGGTAATCTTTACCTTCGAGGAGGATGAAGCTGTGATACGCGGCTTTCTCGGTTTAGCAGATTATTTTCACACCGTCGTAATTAAGAAGAATGACGAATTTCTCATTCCTCATTCCTCAATTCTATTTATCCTTAGGTCAGGATAGAAATAAAAAATTTATTTATTTTTATATTTATTTTTATATAGCAAAATAGGTATTACACAAGTAAAATAGGTATTATACTTACACAAGTATCATTTATTAAATTGGGGGCGCAAGAAAAGACATTGTTATCCTTGTTTACCAG
>CAZDJH010000611.1:0-2189 GCA_964505645.1 uncultured archaeon
ATTCTAGAGATAAGCTACACCCCGTAGAGGTGATGTCGTGCGCCCGGACTTCCATGCTACGCGGAGAATTCCGTGAGCTGATATAGGCAATTACCACAGGGTCCACATAAGTTTGGGCAAATTCCAAATATGCTCTCCCATCAACCGCAATATCCCCTGATTCCATTCGGAAGGAGGCATTGTGAGCTTGAATCTGTTTAAGGTAGTCGTAAAGGTCAAAGCCCCAATCTGCAACGCCGTCCCCGTCGATGTCAGGTACGATCCTTGTACCGTTCACCTCCTCTTCCAAGCCCGCGTATTCAATGTGCTGCATTTCGCGGTAATACCAGTCTCCGTCAATTCTAAGCATCGCCTGAGCACTGGTTTCAAAAGAACCGCTGGTGGAGTAATTAAGATCGAAATCCCCATTCCATCCAGTACATACGTTCGCGATGGTAACGATTTGGTTTTTTTGCTCGAGGAAAAGCTGCAACTTTTTAAAGCGTACTCCCTCACCGCGGGAGTTTACGATCTTTCCCGTGTATCTTGTGGTCCACGTGTTATCCTCGTTTTCCAGCGTATAGACCGCGCCGGGCGCCGCCCCGAAGTCGTAGTCGTCGCCGGGGACAACAAACATCTGGTCCCGTGTTAGGGAGATATCAAAATTCTCGGATGCGAGCAGGTGCCAATAGAACCACCTAAATTCAAAATATTCCCAAGAAAGCTCGTAGCTCCCGGGCAGCAAATCTTGCTCACCAAAATCCACAAGAACCCCCAAAGTTTGGGCGTCTGGATCGGCGCTGATAATCTCCGAGGTAAATACGACCGAAGGTTGATGCTCACTTTCCGGAAAGGTTTGATTGGGCGTTAGTATAATTTTCATTATGGCAGACTCGCATAACTCGACGTCCACCTCAATCTGAGCGATGAATGCGTCATTAACGGTGAATTGGGTGCTAAAATTATCAAACGAGACGTATTCAAGCTCATTAAGGTCGATATCCCCCGTGGAATCGCCCCAATCACTGTCCCACCAGCACGAAGTACCGACCTGCCCGAACGCACTGGGCCGTGAGATATCGGCAAAATGGATTTCTGTATTAGAGCCGCCCAGAAGACTAGGAATCCCCAAAACGATCGGAAAAATCGTCAAGAACACTATTAATATGTAGGAATTAAACCGAACATTTGAACGGATACCGCAAGTGGGATGATGATCTCCTAAATACAACAACCCCGGCAAAAATAACGCCAAGATGGGAATAAACACCAAATGGGGTGCGAAAATGAAATAATTAACCGCCCCAATCATGAGAAAGAGGATTAGGGCGATAATAACTGAGCTTTTGCCTTCCCTGCTAGATTTCGAGGACAATATGCGGTGCAAGATCATCCATAGAAATATACACACCACGAAAAGAGCGGAGATAAACACCCAGATGGCGGACCACACGGGATGTGCAACCAAGGGAATGGGTTGCCCGGTGAGGAAGAGGGTTATCGGGAGAAACAGTCTAAGCCATAAAATAGCGGAAGACACAAAATAGAACCCGATTATTGTCGCTATTACCGATAGCCAGCCGATTTTTTCCAAAATACCACTATAATCATCAAGAACGCTTTTATCGGTACCATGAGGGTTTTTATGATGCTCTAAATTGCCTAAGGGGTCAAAGTTAATTAAAACCTTTGGGAAGTAGACATGGAGGTTCTCCCAAACTTTATAATAATAACGTCTGCACTCAATTTCACTCATTTAAAATTCCTCTGCATATTAGGATTTTTATATTTATATTTATATTTATTAAGATGTAAATTTTAACGATTAAAAGCATAATGAAATGATCGTTTATAAAAGAAAAATGAAAGCACGTTTTTTTAAGAGTCATTTTTTTTTCTCCTATTTTTTTTGCTCCAATTATCGGACATTTATATATAAAGAAAAATTTCAGAAGGCTAATTTTCGGTGGGATCAACGCATTTAAACCAGTCGAAAAAATGGTTATATAAGATCCAAAGATTTTACCGGTATTTAAGGGTATATAGTAAGGAAGTGAAGTATGGATCCCAGGGGAAAGCGTCCTCGTTAACATCCCAAACAAATGAAGGGTATTTGAGCAAGAAAGAGGTACATTTCCAAGTAAATGAATATATTCATATTCCATACGGTAGCTCCCGGGCAGCAAGTCCACGCTGCTGAGGCCAATAAG
>CAZDJH010000612.1:0-2189 GCA_964505645.1 uncultured archaeon
TTTATTCTATTGCTCTTCTTCCTTATAATATTATAAATCATTTTAATCTGATTGAGATCCTTATAGTCTATAAAAAAAAACCTCATATTCAAGAAAATGCGGACATATTTGATTTCGAACTTTCTAACTCGGATATGGCTAAAATCGACTCCATAGATACAAGATTCCGTTTAATTTTGACACAAGTACCTGGAGCTAAGCTATCCTTCATAAAACATCGTGATAGAAATTAACTCCTTACTTTTTTTTTATTTTTAGACTTTTTCGTACCGCCCTTTTTTTATTACCCCCATAACTATTAAACATAAACCTTTTTGTTAATTTTTCCTAATAATTATTATAACGTGTCTTATTTTACCTTTAATAGTAAGTGAAGAAAAATGATCTGGAATACAAAAATAACCGAAATTGCCAATATTAAATATCCCATTTTAATGGGCTCATTTGCGGGCATTGGTCGCGCCAAGTTCGCGGCGGCTGTTTCAAATGCAGGCGGTTTAGGCATTATTGCCGCGTTGAATTTTCGAAACCCACGTAAATTCCGAAAGGAACTGGAGGAAATGAAAACTTTAACGAATGAACCGTATGGAATTAATTTTACCTTGGCACCCCCCGAAATGCTAAAGAAAAACCCTTATGCTCCAACGGAAGAGCATTACTTTGAATACGTGGATGTTGCAACCGAGTTCGGTGTGAAAGTCTTTACGACATCCGCATATAAAGCAAATAAATTGGGAGAGAAGATCCACGAGCAAGGGGGATATTGGTTTCATAAATGCGTTACGATCCCGCACGCGATATCCTCTCAAGAAGCAGGTGCGGACGGGGTGACACTGGTGGGGGTGGAGGGAACCGGGTTTAAAAACCCGCTACAGCATACCAGCCTGATTAATGTGACCATTGGAAAGAAAAGGTTAGATCTCCCAATTATTGCGGCGGGCGGATTTGGAGATGCTCGGGGCTTTCTGGCGGCATTAGCCATGGGGGCCGAGGCAGTCTGCCTGGGAACCGCGTTAATGGCAACGGATGAATGTCCCAGCACTCCTGTGGTGAAAAAAAGGTTGATAGAACAAGATCTCTACGATGTGGATTATTACAAGCAAATTTATCACCACCAATTGAAGGATAAATCAATCTGGAGCCCCGCCTCTGGTCATTGCGATGAGGTTCTCTCGATGGAAGAGTTTTTTACTCGGGTTATTTCCAGCGCAGAGACGATTTTAAGGGGATGGGGTTTTACGGGGGATACATTTAGTACCTTGTCATAATCCGTGATTTCATACCTTTTATTTTATTGATACCATCCCTTGGACTTCAATTAAATTCTAATTAGAGATTTGATCCAAACTTTGTCAGCTTTTAAGAAATAACTGTTTGTTTAAAAAAGAAGGATAGAAAAAGAAAAAAATAAAGGTTTTTGCATAAACTTCAGTTTGATGTTTTACGCATCATATGCTACTGTCCAGACGTTATTATCATCGGCGATTTCTTGAGGAGCAACGTTATATCCGTAATTCCAGCTCCATCCGGGATTTTGGTCTATATCGGGACCTCCAACTGCCTTGTATCCTGCCCATGCTAACTCGGAGCAGTAATAGCTACTGCCGTATACCTCCTTGCCCCCAATCCACGTAAGCCACTTGTAATCATAGTCGTAGCCTAATTTGGTGAGCATCCAATTCACAGCTTGTTGGCGTACCCATGAACTGGTAGAAACCCGTACAATCTCGGCGGAGTCGGTATTATGAACCATATCAATTGATGAGATACGTACTCCTCCTGCCCAACCCTCTACCATCTGACCATTACCGATGTAGACCGCGCAGTGGCTATACCCGATAACCCACTCTACTAAGCCTGCCCCTATAAGTGTTCCTTTTACTAAGATAATATCTCCCACTTCTAGGACTCCCAAGTTCACGTTATTGCCATTACCTTGCCATTCCTTAGTGGAACCTGACGCTCGGGGGTCATTAGCAGATGCACTAGCAGGTGTTCCCATTGCTACGATACTAATCGATGCTAATCCCAAAACAGTAATAATTATTCCAAGAATAATGTGTTTTCTTTCCATGTTTTTACACTTTTAAGTTTTTTTTTATGAAACGATAGTTTTTTTAAAAAAGTTTTTTACTAGAGATTTTTCGTGTCAAAAATAAATACATAAAATATTTTTGTAATTCTAACTT
>CAZDJH010000613.1:0-2182 GCA_964505645.1 uncultured archaeon
GGTGCCCGATTCTATATTTTATGAGACCCAAAATTTACTTTCAACCCTCTCACTTTTCTTTCTCTTCTTCCATTTTGAGTTAAACGAGTATGAAACCCCGAGAACGTTTCTCACGACCGTGGTTTCTCTCTGTTTGGTTCCTTTATCCTTTAAAAATATTTTTATAATGGTAACGGGATATTTCTATATTAATGATTATAAACTCGTCCAATTTGGTGCTAATTTGGTCCAAGCGGGAGGGATTATCATATTTCTTACGGTATTTTCCATTGGGATCAAAATGGTTCGTGCGTTTAAAGTTGAGAGTAGAAAGGGGAAGATTCTCGCAAGTATGCAGTACGCAGGATTTTTCTTCTTGTTTTTCCATGGGATTTTCGAGTTAGGGGAGGGAATAATCAAATTTTTTGTCGATTTCTCGGTTTACAACACGCCAATAGTGATTGTGGGAATGCTTCTGGTGGGTACCTCGTATTGTATTTCCCCGAAGCTCTTTAACTTTATATCACCCAACGTTAAGGCCTTTGGGATTGTCGATAAACATGGTATTACACATTATTTCACCGCAACATCCCAAGAATTTGCAGAAAAGAAACACGTTTCAGAAGACTTATTTGGAGGGCTCACCATTGCAATTAAAAGCGTTGGGGAGGCTGTTGCCCAAACACATAAGAGTGTTAATTCTCTCGTCTTTAAGGACAGAGCCATTATTATCGAATATAGAGATCCCTATTATATGGTGTTAATTGCGGAAAAAGCAGCCTATTTCATGCATTTAGAAATGCAGGAATACTTGGAGGATTTAAAGGTGTTATATCCAGAAGTGCCCAAATACGGGAGGACTATACCCGATAAGGTGTTTATTGACTTGAATGAGCGATTTTATCCCATTCAAACGCCTTATTATCTCTCTGAAAATAAAAATCGAAAGGAATAAAGTTCTCTTTGACTGCTTTGAATATCTTATCTGGTAATTAGAAAAAAATATAACTCAAAAACGTCCCACCCTTTCGGGCAATGGATCGACCGTGAATGCCATCCGATTAGTTAGCTTAATAAGCATATCCATTTTTATCGTGGAGTGATCCTTTTCATTCCATAAATTATGCGTCTCTTGGGGATCTTCCTTTAGATCGTACAATTCGCCAAAACTACGGGTATGGTCCACTACGATTTTATACCGCTTGGTCCTAATCATCGTTGCTTGCGCCGTGGGATCTTTATGCCAGGGCATCGCATTGTAATATTCGCAATAAATATCATCTCTGTGTGTATTTTTTTCTACATTGCCTGAAATTAAGGGCCATAATGACTTTCCTTGCATCCCATTATGATGAGGAATCCCTACCATATCGAGCACGGTTTCGGGAAGGTCGATTAGTTCCACTAACGAATCTATTACTTTTGGTTTAATGTTTTCTTTCCAGTAGATTATTAAAGGCACATGAATGGCGGGCTCATAAAAATATGGCCCTTTAAGATAGATGCCATGGTCCCCAAGCATTTCGCCGTGGTCAGACATAAAGATAATAATAGTATCTTCCAATTGGTTGGTCTCTTCAAGTACCCTAACTAACCTTCCGATTTGTGAATCTATTAGATCGCACATCGCCCAATAGGCAGCTCTTATCGCTCTGTGATCCCTTTTCCTCATACGTTCGTAATTATATCGCTCAGTTTGTCCATAGGCGCCTTTATGGTCGATCTTTTGCCATTCTGTTTTATTCTCAAGCTCCCCTTCAATGTAATTAGGGAGGGGGATCTCATCAAAAAATTCCATATAGCGCTCTAAATACGCCTCTGGGGGGTCAAATGAATGGTGAGGGTCAAAAATGTTGATCGAGAAGAGCCAGGGCTGGTTAAATGTGGCGGCTTGTTTTATAAAAGTAATTGCCTTTTCTACGCTCCATGAAGTTTGATGATGCTTTTCTGGCCAACCATATTGTACGAATCGGGACTTTCGAAATCTTTTCTTTACATATTTTGCGTCCTTTTGATTCAGCCACTGAAAGAACTCATTCGAAATCCATAGATTGGAATTATCGTGGGACCAATGAAAAACATCATAACCATCATCTATACGACGCTCGGTGCCCCTATTTACTTCGGGATCGCAGGCAGATAAATGTAACTTACCGGATAGACCGCAGATATAACCTTCATCGGAAAGCATTTTAGGTACAAT
>CAZDJH010000614.1:0-2180 GCA_964505645.1 uncultured archaeon
AAAACAAGAAATTACTTGGAAATTAAGATTAGAAGAGTGGATATAAAATCAAAAACAATATAATTTGTTGCTTATAGATTAATAATGATTTCTATAATATATAAATAGAATTGTATAATTTATCTTTTTTGGTTTTTTTATATCCTTTTTGATTATATAATTCAAAACGATCATCCTTGGAATAATGTTATTAGGTTTAAATATAGGGCTGTAATCTTATTATGTTATATCATAAATAATCAAATAAATGAGGTGAATTCAATTGGTAATTATTATGATAACGACCTGGATATCTCAGGGAAATGAGAAAGAAGTAGGGAATAAATATGTAGAAATTATAAATCAAATGCCTTCACAATCGTTTGAAAAAGCTTTATTGCCTTTAGGTGTGACTTCAACAAAGGAAGGAACCAAGGTTATTTCCTTAATTGAAGTAAAAGGGGGGCATTATGAAAAGGGATTGAATTTAATAATGAAGCGTATGTTGACTCTTTCCGAAGTAAAAGGTATTAAATATGAGATTGAGACATTGATGTCTGGAAAGGAAGCTATGTCCATCATTGAATTAGACATGCCTAAGCCGCCTATGTAATGAAAGGGCTTCCTATGGATATAAAATAATAAATCCGTAATTAAACCATTAAAAAATTTATAAAATTTAAAAAGTTAAAAAATTTATAGTTAATAAAAATAAGATTAAAGATGGCTAAACATATTATCATTTTTGGACCTCCCGGTAGTGGGAAAGGAACTTTTTCTGGGCGCATAACTAAGATTTTTCCCGAGTTCAAGCACATATCTACGGGAGATATCTTCAGAGAGAATTTAAAAAATGAAACCCCTTTAGGTTTGAAGGCTAAAGAATATATGGAAAAGGGCGAGTTAGTCCCTGATTCCTTAACAAATGACTTAGTAAAGGATAAGTTGGAGAAAATAAAAGATCAATCATGGATCTTGGATGGATTTCCAAGAAATATGACGCAGGTTGAGTTTTTAGATGAGAATGCGAAAATCGATCTCTTTTTACATATGGATATCTCCAGAAAGGTGATAAAACAGAGAATTTTAGGCAGATTTAGTTGTCCTAATTGCGATGCGATCTATAATAGATATACTCTTCAGCCGGAAAAGAAAATTGGGGACCAAAAGTGGATCTGCGACAAATGCGGGGCTGAAATCGAGTTTCAACAAAGAGCAGATGATTCAGAGGCAACCTTAGAAAACCGGTTAGATATATATGAAGAGAACGCTGAACCCATTATTAAACATTACACGAGGAAAGATAAGTTGAAAAAGGTAGATGCGACCAAGACATTAGATTTTGATAAGAAGCAGATAAAGAAAATCCTTGAACTATAATTTTTTATTTTATTAAACAAAACGATTCCTTTACATAAGTGGATGATTGATTCTAAAAGGAAGATTTGTCTTGCAGTTCCCATAAAAACAGGGAATTTAAGCGAGAATAACGCGATATTAAGGGAATGTGTTGATGAAAAACCCGAGCTTATAGAATTACGTTTTGATTATATTGATAACACCGAGCATATCACGCCCTCTTTCTTAAAAGCCCTTATATCTTTAACGAAAATCCCAATCATATTTACATTACGAAGTAGCTCGGAAGGCGGCCATCTTAACCTCACCAATTCTCAGCGGCTTTCCATTCTAAAGAAACTAATTAAAGCACAGCCAGATTATGTTGATATCGAACTTCGAACTCCTCTAAACCTTCTAAAACAACTTATACATTTATGCATGAATGAGCGAATTAAGATAATATTATCTTATCACAATTTTCAAACGACTGAAAGCTTCCCCGAAGCTCGTAAAACGATAAAAAACTTTATTATCAAGGTGGGTAAAACCTTTAGCAATGATGAGATCCTCTTAAACTCGATTATATTTAAGATTATATATACTGCCACCAAATTCAAACACAACTTTGTTCCATTAGAGTTATGTAAAACGATAAGTGAACAGAGATATAAAGTAATCTCTTTCTGCATGGGTGAAATGGGAATGTTTTCAAGGATAACGTGTGTAATGGCGGGCTCTTTTATGACATATGCGGCTCTCTACGATGAGACGGCTCCAGGTCAAATCCATATTAGGGATATGAAAAGGATTTACTCCTTAATTTAACTGACTGCGAAAGAAGTCCCCTACATTTATGTAGG
>CAZDJH010000615.1:0-2173 GCA_964505645.1 uncultured archaeon
AATTGAATGCTCAGTTGCGTTCCATTATAATAATGATTGCGGATATAAATAAGTAGTCTTTTTTATCATCGATCTCCTGACTAACCTCATAAAGTATAGTGGAGGCGAACACATTGATTTTTAGTGCTATTCCCGAGATCCTTTTTTTATTTATAAATAGACAATGGGTAGAAAAATTATGAGCATAGATGGCAAGAAAAAGGAAAGAACGGGGATTTGTAAAATATTATATGACTCGAGGCTCCCCGAGGCGGAGAGGGTGGACTTATTGAGGTACTCCTCTTTGCTAGACCCCGCAATTATAAGGCGGTTATTTGTTCCGTTAAGCGCTCTGTGTTAATTAATTTTTTGATTAAAACAACATTTCCCCCCATACACACAAATTCAAAAATAATGTTTTTCAAGTTATCGATTTAGGCCAACAAGATTTAATTTGTCTCAAAAAGGAGGCAGCCAAAACTGAGGCGATCGATCAAATAGACCAAATTACGGGCAAAAATGATATCATATTGGAATATTCCTTTAGGGATTATGTAAAATTACATAAAACCACGGAAAAAGTTCAAATGTTCTTGGGAGGGAAGGTTCAAGAGAGTTTAATCATCTCAAATCAAAGCGTTGGCGACTTTGATATATATAAAGAAAAAAAAGTCCCCCATCCAATCATCTTTATAAAATTAACCCTCAAATCCGATATCTCCGATGAGCAGAAGCAGGCGCTGTTAACCTATTTGCAAACGCATCGAAATATTAATTTATTCTACAATACGGTATCGGCCGAAATACTGCTTGAATATAGGATGCTGACCTATGATTCATTATACAAAAGATTTATAGACAACCTATTATCTTGTAAGGTATCAGATGAGGATGTAGATAGAAGGATGGGAAAAGATAAAGTAGGCTTAACAGATAAGAAACAACGAAAATCATGCCGAGATAAGCTGCAAAGGGAAAAATTAAAATGTTACCAATCCATTTCGAAGATCTCGATTTCTACCGTTGTTAACTCTGTTGTAGTAGATGAAGTAAAGAAGAGATTGGCAGAGGAAAAGAAAACAAACGGTAAATCAGGAAAGAAACGAAAAGAACCGGGTCCAGAGAAGAAGGAACGGAAATTTAACCCTCCCAAGGATCGGGCAACTTTTATTGGGGATTGGATAGAAACGGCTCATTTCCTCTATCAATTTCAAGGCTTTATTGTGGAAAATAATGCAGATAAGTTGGATAACCCCCATTTAATAATGAAAGATGAAAACAATATTCAGATCAAAGTTAGTCTATGGAGCGAGAAGTTAATAAACTTCCTGCAAAATCTCGAGTTCCAGAAACCAAATAGGCAGATATTCCTCCAAGAACTTGCCGTATTGGAAGATGACGACTATAAGACCTCACATAATAAATACCATCGATATTTTGAGGTTTATCGGACATCGAGAGTGGTGCTTCCCGAACAGGCGTTAATATTCATTTATTTCAGGCAAGGAACCACCCAATATGAAGGCGAAACCCTTAGCAGGTATGAGAAGATAAAAATCTTGCTCAATAAGAAGGATCGTGAGTTGTATGGTGACCGTGACTCGAGTATTAACATTATCTCAACCACTTCCTATACCGGGAATGGAATACTCACCATAAAAGTAAGGGATTTTCTACCCAATATTCAACGATTTGTCGCTCAGACGTTTGAAGAGCCCGAATTCAAGAGTCTAATTCTTGGAACCGAGACTTACTTCACTCTAAAAGAATTCCTTTCCAGTGCAGATTCCAGCAAACATCCAGAAGGAGTTAAAAAAGGCGGAGATTATATAAAAGGGTTGATGAAAGTGTCCTATAAAATAAGCAAGGGGGTAAGGCTAGAGGACATATTAGATCGACTGAAGACCCTCAAGGTTTTGAAGGGAATTGGGGTGATTATGGCGGATGATTTCGATTTCTTATTTGACGTGCAAGGGACTAGAGATGATATAATAAATCTATTTGATCGAGATGTATTTAATTATCTGAAAAAGCAAGAACTTCTCGTAGAATTAGATAAAGGGATTGATCAACCTTATAGCTTTGAACTATTGATCGATACCGCGGCCTCATTTGATTATAAGGGCTTTATTGAGGACTTATCACAAATAGAATCACTGAAAGAAATAGAAAACCTTCAATATACCCAAGTTTA
>CAZDJH010000616.1:0-2166 GCA_964505645.1 uncultured archaeon
ATATATGATTGTTAAAGTATAAAAATTTTATGTGAGGAAATTATAAAATCCTCCACTGGATTTTTGAGTTTTTTTCGCAAAATTCTAAATTTATTCTGTATTATTCCATTAAAAGGAATAGCAGTACTGAATAATTTTTAGAGATGTGATAACTCATGACTAAGAAGCAAGATAAGTTGATTAGAGCACCAATTATATGCATTTTGGGACATATTGACCATGGTAAGACAAGTCTACTGGACTATATCAGAGGCACCGTAGTACAGCAGAGAGAGGCGGCTGGGATTACCCAGCATATCGGCGCGTCATTTTTTCCGATTGAGGATATCAAAGAATTCTTGAGTAAGTCAAAAGAAGAATTTGGTAAAATGAAGCTAAATCTTCCAGGTCTTTTAATTGTTGATACTCCGGGGCATGCCGCATTTATGAACCTAAGGAAACGGGGGGGTGCTGTAGCTGACATTGCCATCTTGGTTATAGATATTATGTCAGGGACTCAACAGATTACTTGGGAAAGTGTGAGGATTTTAAGAGAACGTGGAACCCCATTCGTTATTGCTGCAAATAAGATTGACAGAATTCCCGGTTGGAAATCAACTAAAGACGCAGATTTTATCGATACTTATAATAATCAAAAACAACATGTAAAGGAATATCTGGATAAAAATATCTACCGGATGATTGGAGATTTTTTGGAGGAGGGTTTTCAAGATATAGATAGATTTGATAAAATCAAGAATTTCACCAAGAAAGTTGCCATAGTTCCAACCAGCGCAATGACCGGGGAAGGGATATCGTCCTTATTATTAGTTCTTATGGGATTAACTCAACAATATTTAACCAACAATTTAAAATTTTCAGAAGGCATCGCTGAAGGAGTTGTTCTTGAAGTAAAGAAGGAGCGAGGCTACGGAAAGACAATGGATGTCCTTATTTATAATGGGGTATTAAGTAAAGAAGACGACTTCATCGTTGGGGGGTTAAATAACCCCATTAAATCAAGAATACGGGCTTTATTACAACCCAAGCCCTTAGATGAAATAAGAGATCCAAGGCAAAAATTTGATTCTGTTGATAAGGTAAGTGCTGCAGCAGGTATTAAGATCCTTGCACCTGGTATTGAGGATGTCGTAGCGGGATCCCCGTTCAAGAATATTCCCGATCCCTCAATGGAGGATAAAATTTATAAAGAAATTGAAGAAGAAGTTGAGAGAATAAAAATTAGGACCGATAAGGCGGGGGTTGTTTTAAAGGCAGATAGCCTCGGCTCGCTTGAAGCTTTGGAAAACCACTTTACTAAACATGGAGTCTCAATAAGCGTTGCCGATGTAGGACCAATTAAGAAGACGGATGTGATGAATGCTCGGATTGTAAAAGATTTTGATCCGTATTCTGCCGTTATTTTGGGCTTTAATGTTCCTATTCTACCGGAAGCAGAAAAGCAAGCCCATGAAGACAATATACGGATATTTACCAATAATGTTATCTACCGATTATTAGATGATTATCTTGAGTACAGCGAAACCAGACGCGCCGAAGACACTGCGAATGAATTAAATGAATTGATTTTACCGGCAAAGATTAAGATGTTTCCGCAATATATATTTCGAAATTCAAATCCCGCGGTATTTGGGGTAAATATTGAAGCAGGGACCCTTCAATCGAAGGTCCAGTTAATAACAGATGGTGGAAGAAGGGTAGGAAGGGTACACGAACTTCAAGATAAGGGGAAAAATTTAGTTAAGGCGGAACAAGACGAAGAGGTAGCCATTTCAATCCGGGGTATAGAAGTCGGGCGGGATATTGAAAAGGACGAAATTATGTACGTACGGGTACCAGAATCACATGCGAGGCAATTAATCTCCAAATTTTCAAATGAATTAAGAACGGATCAAAAAGATGCATTAAGAGAGTATATTATTTTAATGAGAGAGATAAAGCACCCCTGGTGGGGTATGTAAACAGCATCTTGCCAAAGTTTTACAAATAATCAAGATTTTTGCATTAAATATTTTATAGAAAATCCAATAATATTCAGCGTTTATTTTATGCCAGACATACAAGACCTCTTAGAAAATGTTCTACAAGATATTCAACCCACAGAAGAAGAATTATCCCGAACGGATGATATCATCCAAAAAGTAATAAATCTTCTCGAAAATAGAG
>CAZDJH010000617.1:0-2157 GCA_964505645.1 uncultured archaeon
CTCTCTTCTTTTTTCTCCTTCATTTTCCGTCTAGAAATGAAAGGATGCAAGAAATTAGCGGCTACATTGAAGATGGTGCCAAAACGTTTATTAAGGTTCAATATAAAGTTCTTACGGCTTTTGTAATTAGCCTTGCCATTGTAGTTTTTTTTTTGTTTGAGCCTGGAATGATAAGTGTCGGACCTACAATTTCATATCTTATTGGATGTGCGGGATCGATGCTCGCGGGTTGGCTAGGCATGCTCGTTGGTGTAAAAGCCAATACAAGGGCTGCTCAAGGATGTACGGTGAGTACCAAGAAGGGATTCGATATATCCTTTTTTGGTGGCTGCGTAATGGGATTATCAGTGACAGGTGTTGCCTTAATTGGTGTATCCTCAATTTATTGGATTGCTGATCTCGTAATTAAGGACCCCGTAGAAGCTGCTAGAATTGTGTTGGGATTTAGTTTTGGAGCCAGTTCCATTGCGCTCTTTATGAAGTGCGGTGGAGGAATTTATACCAAAACTGCTGATGTTGGTGCGGATTTAGTAGGGAAAGCAGAGTTCGAACTCCCCGAGGACGACCCCCGAAATCCTGCTACCATAGCAGATAACGTTGGTGATAACGTAGGCGATATTGCTGGGATGGGAAGCGATTTATTTGACAGCTATGTTGCTGCAATTTTAGGATCCATGCTACTTGCTGCAGTGGGAGGCTTTCTCGCTAGTTCTCTTAATGGAACCTCCACTGAAGTGTTTGTTACCTTGCCTATTTTGTTGAATGCATTTGGTTTATTTTCCTCAATATTGGGGATTTTCTTTATAAAACAGTGGAAAACCGGTGATCCAAGCAAATTATTGAATTTCGGAACGTATTTTGCAACAATCTGCTATGCTGGGCTTTCGGCTCTTTGTATATTTATTATAACTTTCATCGTTGATCCTAATGATATTTTATTCTTATGGTCACTTTGGCTATGTAGTTTTATTGGGTTATTAAGTGGCATCATAATAGGATTTACTTCGGATTACTACACCCGCGAGGATAAAAAACCAACGCAAAAAATAGCACACGCTGCTGAAGAGGGAGATGCGGTAGTTATTTTAAGCGGTTTTTCTTATGGACTAATTAGCGTAGTTCCCCCTGCAGTTGGAATTGTTGTGGTAACAGCCATTTCTTACCTGGTACCATATCTTATAGCAGGAGAGTCTTTTATCGCAGGAGTATTTGGTGTTTCAATAGCGGGTACAGGTATGTTGGCCATTGTGGGTACTATTGTATCAAATGACGCATATGGTCCGATTTGCGATAATGCACGAGGAATAGCTGAACAAGGAGAATTAGGAGAAGAAATTGTTCGAGAAGCCGATAAACTTGATATGGCAGGAAATACAGCAAAAGCAATTACTAAGGGATATGCCATCGGTGCTGCAAACCTTACGGTGTTAGCTTTACTCTTTTCATTCTCACAGGATGCTAGTGAAGCTTTAGATTTTATTCCGGGAACTATAATTCCTATAGTTAATTTAATGAATATTCGAGTACTAGTAGGGGTATTTTTAGGGGTTGTAGCTCCAGCATTATTTTCTGCTGTATTAATTCTTGCAGTACAGAAAAATGCGGCTTTAATGGTCGATGAGATTAGAAGACAATTCAAGGAAGAACCGGGCATTCTCAAAGGTGAGGTTGCAGCGGACTTTAATAAATGTATCGATATAGCAACCACAGGTTCCCTAAAACAACTTGTTATTCCAAGTATTATATCCATTGCAATGCCCTTCTTAGTAGGAATCTTTTTTGGGGTAGCCTCTCTTGCGGCATTCTTAGGTGGAGCAATTGTCTCTGGATTTGTATTTGGAATTTTCATGGCTAATAGCGGAGGAGCGTGGGATAATGCTAAGAAATGGATTGAAGATGGAAACTTGGGAGGAAAGGGTACCGACGCTCACAAGGCAGCGATAACCGGCGACACAGTGGGTGATCCGTTCAAAGATACCGCAGGACCCAGCATAAACACCTTATTAGTGGTCATGTCATTGACAGCAACCATATTTATTGCATTCTTCCTCGCAATTAATAGTGGAGCAGGACTATTTGGCGGGTTATTATAGAAGATTTTAAAATTAAATAAACAATCTCTATTTTTTTTTTTTTTTTTCTTTAAAAAAATTCATT
>CAZDJH010000618.1:0-2152 GCA_964505645.1 uncultured archaeon
GTCGCAGCAGTATAATTGTTAATCTCGAATAGTTTCTGAGCTTGCTTTGATGCTACTAAATATCCGGCGCTTGCTTGGCTCTCTGTACCGATTATCACGCCATCTTTGTATAAAAAGCCTACTGTAGTAGTACCAGATTTCACTTTATTCAGAGTCTCCTCGCTCAATCCTTCTATATTCATCTTTTTATTCATCATTTTTGTTCATATTATTATGTAATATTCAACTAAATTAGAGCAAAATGAATATTATTGTATTCTTTAATAAGGTAATTATTCTGAATTATTAAAAATTTTCATTTATAGTTATTATCCTCTGGAGAACCTTAAAAGGATAATAAGAACGACGGGGCCAACTTAAGTGGCGAACCGAGTAATAAGGAGCGCCCGCTATTTGATCTCAATTAAAATTTCAATATAACTTACATATAATTTAATTTCAAATCCAATCTAGATAGATTAATCCTGAATTGGGATCGATATTGGAGGACTGGCAGGTTCGATTTATTTATAGAAAACGAATATAATAGGGATACGGAAGACAAGTTCAATGAGAAGTTCACCCAGCACGCCAAGGATATGCACACCATCTTGCGCAACGACAATTTAGAGGACCTCGGCATCCCAGGCTGGGACCACGGGCTCGTCGCTTCCGGAGATGCCTTCCAGTATATGGAAGACTTGTCGTCCCTCTTTCCGCGGGGGCGGAGCATCCAAGTAAGACTTACGACCTTCATGCGGCTGTACATTAACCCCTCCCCCATCAAGGACCGCCAAGACCTCTATGTGCGCTGGGATTTAAACGGATTTGACTGGAACAGGATCTGATCTTTTCCGCGCGTCCCCCTTTTTTTCTGAGGCTTTTTTGAAAGCCCCACACACCTTCATTTTACTAAACGCGCACTCCCATAGATTTAAATAGGCGTGTTTCCTTATGTATAATATGGGAAAATAAATTAAAGTACGGCGGGAGCACCTGCACAAGACCCGCGACGCGCTACGGCAGGTCATTACCGTTGCGACCTTCAATAGACGTCGGAAATTGAGGGATCAGTTGGATATATACGATGCGGAAGATGATGAATATATAAAATTATCTATAGAAAGTAATCATCTACGGGATGGACTGTATAAGTCCATTATCCAATCCGTGAAGTGCGGGACCACCAAGGGCGACCGCGAGAGAAAGCCAAACGATCGTAGATTGTACTGCGTAAAATGCTATACAGAATTACGTTAGTTTTACACGGAGAGAGGCGAGTCGGACCGTTTTCCATAAATTAAACAAGCAGAAAAAGAAAAGGGGAATATGAAACCTTAGGACGCTCTCTCGACCAAAAAAGGTTTAGATGATTGACGATCTGTTTAATGGGTTTCCGTTAGATTGGATTGTTTCTGATACATGATGAAGAAATAGAACTTACTTAGATAAATAAGAACAAGAAAATAATAAAGAAATCGGAAGGTTGGCCCTAGAATATTTTGTTTAAAAAAATCGATGGCTTTTGAACAGAGGGTAAAAAAAACTAAAGAATAATCTACAATCCGATAAGATATAACCATGACAATAAAAAAAGATCTTAATAAGTTAAAACAATTTTGTCTACATTTAAATATCCAACCATCGACAGATACATTTGATAATCGAATTAAGCTTCAAAAAGTAATATATTTATTGAAACAATTTGGATTGAATTTACCTTACCGATTTAGTTTTTATAAACACGGTCCTTATTCCCCTTATTTAGCGGATATTTATTATCAAATTGAGAACTATGATGATATTGTCAGAGAAGATTCTTTCCAAATTGAAAACTCTGATATAGAAAAATTAAACCGGGCAAAGAAGTTTTTAGAACCTTTAGTGAACGATTCTGAGAAATTAGAATTCTATGCCAGCATAGCTTTCATTTTTAACGATATGGTATTTGTTTATCAAGAAAAAAGCGAATCTGTATGCATTGAAAAAATTAAAATATTAAAACTTGAACTTGTAGAAAAATATAATTTAGAGAAAGCAATTTCTTATTTAAAATCCTATGATTTAATAGATTACTAAACATATTAACCTCAAGATATTTTTTGTAATTAATAAATCAATTCTATCATTTGATTTTTAAAAATCATTTTATTAATCATAATACATTTTTGAT
>CAZDJH010000619.1:0-2151 GCA_964505645.1 uncultured archaeon
TTCCCCATTTGGATATATTTCGGGATATGTGTATGATTTATAGGGAAAAAATAGTAAACCTACTTCGAAGATTACGCCAACCACCGAGATAAATATTAAAATGTATTTCTTTTTTTTAGGGGCAATTAATTCGGCACCGATAATCATCGCGATAAAAATAGCTGGAGCGACCCATATATAACTCGAATAGACATATATAAATCTAATATCTTCTGGGATATTTGTCCCCGTTAATAAAATTTTTATGAAATCTAAGGTTGGTCCAAACCATAGAAATCCTATTAATATTATCATAACGGCACTATATTTAAGCAATTTAGCATTTAATTTAATTGCTTTATGCATAATATAAATCCCTATGATTATTTCGGTTAATACTACCCCTAATGCTGAAATTCCATTCAAGTAGCCCTCCACAGTGAACACCATTTTTTATTTCACCTTTTTTATGACTTTTTAGAGTATTTTGATTTAATTAAAGATCTTTTTTTTCCCTTAAAAATCTATTTTATTAAAAATAAATAAAACCATATTAAAACAATGAATATTTAATTTACGGGCCGAAAGAGACAAGTTTTCAATTAAGACAATATTATCACGATACACTAGGAAAGCCTAACCATACTATTTTCATTAACCATCATATTTTGAAAAACCTAACAATTATAAGGCAACACATTAACATAAAATGTTATTATCGAATAATTACTAGTTTATCGTAATACTATTGAATTAAGATAATAAAATGATTAAGTATTTTGATCTAAAGGGTGGTGATTTTTAACTCACTTAAAGGTCACCATTTTAATAGGATAAATATTTATATATTCTTAAAAAACATTAAAAATTGTGAAAAAAATGTCAGCACTAAAAAGCACTCGGGAATTCTTACTAGAAGAAAAAATAGGAAGTCTCAAGGACAAAATCTATATTTATAATTCCAATCAAGAGAAGTTAGGTTATTTTCAAGGCAAATTAATTAAAATTGGAAATACATTCCGACTTTACGATATAAACGATACACCTCTCTATACCATTAGCGAAAAAATGGTGTCAATGCGCTCAACCTATGAATTCTTCAAAGGAGGGGAGAAAGATGATGATAAATTACTTGGAAAACTTAAACAAAAGCTTGTAAGTATCAGGCCCAAGTTTTATTTTGAAGACCCCGACGGGGAAGAAATTTATGAAGCTAAGGGAAAGGTCTATAGGTTAAAATATGATATAGAAAAAGATGGAGATACAGTGGCTGAAATAAGTCAGAAGATCCTAAAAAGCATAATTCAAGATAGCTATGGTGTCAGAATCGATAAAGGTGTATCTGATGAGGAGGCGATGATCATTCTCGGGATGGTAGTTATGCTCCACCATGAAAAAGAGGAGAATGATTAATTAACCTACAATAAATTTTCTTCAATTATTACCCCCACTCCTTTTATTTTAATAAAGAACGATTTCCCAATTATTACTTAATTTAAATCCATTCCATTCCATTCCATTCCATTCCATTTAAAATATACCTTAGATAAATTGAACTACATAGAAAAGGATATTAAAGAGCCAATATTTTCTAGAATAAGTAAGTTAACCATAATCTTAATCTATGATATGTCAGAATCAAAATTAGAACAAGCAGCACAAATAATTAAGAATTCGGACAATATTGTCGTCTTTAGTGGTGCGGGTATCTCAACGGAGTCTGGAATACCGGACTTCAGGAGTGAAAATGGAATATGGACCAGATATGACCCCTCTATCCACGCTAACTATTATGTGTTCTTAGAGAACCCAGAACCTTTCTGGAATATGCATAATGAGCTTTCCGAGGAATTAGAAGGGGCAGAACCCAATGCTGCGCATGAAGCTATTGCGGAATTAGAAAAAATGGGGAAGATTAAAAGTATTATCACTCAAAATATTGATATGCTTCACCAGAGAGCGGGCAGTGGAACTTATAATGATATTCCTGTCTACGAACTCCATGGTTCTTATGCTAAAATTGAATGTATTAGATGTAGAGCCGAATATGAACTGGAAGAAATCAATACAAAAGTAGAACCTTATCCTGTGTGCGACATGTGCTCGGGGTTTATAAAACCCAAAGTGATCCTTTTTGGAGAATCCTTGCCTGTTGGTGTGTTGGATTCAGCG